>CADCOZ010000139.1 GCA_902803125.1 uncultured Ruminococcus sp. | reverse complement strand
TCTGACAACATATTGCCTCTCTCCTTTTGTCATTCTTTTTCTTCACTGTTTGACTGACAGTTTACCTCTTACTTTTTAAGATAACCCATCTTTATATACGCAGTCACAGATGGCTCTCTTGGCCGTAGGGAATAACCGCCCCTGCGACCGCTTTTAGTATAGCATTATACTGTTTTGTTTGTCAATGACCAACCACGAGGTTCCACGGAATGTTGGGGCTTGTTGGGGCTTTGCCCCAAACCCCCTTTCAAAATTCGCTGACTTTGACCTGCCAAAAGGCTGTTTACTATCATGCCACCCCTATGAATCAGGAAGATTTGTGAAAAATGATATGTAAAGTCGTTTGCCTTTCGTATATATCCATTCCGATAGAAATCCCCTTATTTTATGCCTGTTTTAGTGGAAAGATACTGTAAAGTGTTACACTTTACAGTTGGTGTTACAGCGGAAAAACCGCTTTCGGGAAATATTTTCACACGACTCGCCCAAAAAATCATAAAAAACATTTGTATATTCTTGAATAATATGTTATAATAAATAATTGTTCCAATACACCATAAAAATTCAAAAGAAAAGGATGATTCGTGTTGCTTAGGCTGGAAAATATATCGTGGCGTACACCGGAAAATACCAATGTACTCCAAAATTTGACCCTGACCGTTCCGGACGGAAAACTGGTGGTCATCACCGGACCCAACGGCGGCGGCAAAACAACTCTTGCCAAAATTATTGCCGGTATCTATCAGCCGGACAGCGGTAAAATCTATCTCAATGATACCGATATCACCGATGTGGATATCACCGAAAGAGCCAAAGCCGGCATCAGCTTTGCGTTCCAACAGCCGGTTCGCTTTAAGGGCATTACCGTGCGGAAGCTGATTGAACTGGCCGCCGGAGAAAAACTTTCCCTGAGCGATATCTGCGGCTATATGAGCAAAGTCGGATTATGTGCCGAAGAATACATCGACCGTGAAGTCAACGCTACCCTGTCCGGCGGCGAAATCAAGCGGATTGAAATTGCCACGGTGCTGGCTCGACACTCTGTGTTAACGGTATTCGATGAACCGGAAGCCGGCATTGACCTGTGGAGTTTCACCAGCTTAATCAAGACCTTTGAAGAGATGCGAAAGAACATCAACGGCTCCATCATCATCATTTCCCATCAGGAAAGAATCCTGCGGATTGCCGATGAAATTGCCATTGTGGCGGACGGCCATATCAAAGCACAGGGCAAGCCCGATGACATGATGAAGCGGCTGACAGAAAATAATGCCATCACCGGCAAATGCTATAAGCAGGAGGAAATGTTCTGATGAATGAGATTACCAAAGATTTGCTCAGGGAAATCTCTGAGTGGGACGGAAGTTTCAAAGGTGCCTATAATATCCGTGAAAACGGTCAGTGTGCCGGCCGAGTGTCCAGTAAAAATATCCGCATTGAGTCCAAAAAGGATCAGCCCGGTCTGGAGATTTGGATTGCCCCCAATACCAAAGGCGAAACCGTTTCTATTCCGGCCTGCGTCACACAGGGCGGTGTGGACGACTTGGTGTATAACGACTTTTTCGTTGGCGAAAATGCAGATGTCATCATTGTAGCGGGATGCGGTATTCATATTGAAACCGGCGAACCCGCCCGTCATAACGGTATTCACCGCTTCTTTCTCGGCAAAGGCTCCCGTGTGAAGTACCTCGAAAAGCACATCGGCAAGGGACACGGCACCGGTCTGCGGTATATTGACCCCGTGACAGAAGCCGAATTGGAAGAAAATGCTGTGCTGGAAATGGACACGGCACAGATTGGCGGGGTTGACAGAACCACCCGCACCACTGCGGCCAAACTCGGTGCCGGTGCGAAACTGTATATCCGTGAAAGAATCCTCACAGAGCAGGAACAAACTGCCAAAACCGATTTCCATGTGGAAATGAACGGCAGCGGCTCCGGTGTAGATTTGATTTCCCGTTCAGTAGCCAAAGATAATTCCCATCAGGCGTATCATTCCGTCATTGTGGGAAATGCACCGTGTACGGGTCACTCGGAATGCGATGCGATTATCTCCGAAAACGGCAAGGTCGATGCCGCTCCCGAACTTCACGCCAGAGATAACGATGCCGCTTTGATTCACGAAGCCGCTATCGGCAAAATTGCCGGTGAACAGATTCTCAAGCTGCGTACCCTCGGCATGACAGAGGAAGAAGCCGAAGCAACGATTATTGACGGCTTCCTGAGTTAACCGCTGATGGATTCCCCCACGCCGGACGGTTCCTCACGAAAAGCCGTTTTTCTCCCCTCGAAGAACAGGACGGATACAGCGGTTTATCTGGTCGGGGTTCCCACAAGGAACTGTCCGCCGTTCCCCAACCAAGGAGGTCAGATATGAAAAGGATAAAAAATGCGGTCTGTTTTTTGCTGACATTACTGCTTGTCGGTTTATCCCTCTCGTTACCGGTCGGAGCAGAAGCGGAAAACAGCGAAGAAGCCTCTCAAAGCGAGATACATTCCATCGTGGTTTTCGGTGATTCTATTGCTGAAGGCTACGGTATGCCCGGATTCACCGCCGGTCACCCCGAAAAAGCGGAAGGCAGTTTTGCCAACCTGCTGGCCGAACATTATGGGCTGACCGATAACGACGGGATACATAATTGGGCCAAAACCGGTCTTGACTCAAAAGATATTCTGAAAACGGTTAAGAATGCCGATATCGATTGCCTGAAAAATGCAGACATGATTGTGATTTCTGCCGGCAGTAACGACATGATCAACCTGTTAGGCGAAGTCGTTTTTCAGACTTATAACAGCATGGCCGGCGAACTGCGGGAAAGCGGCATTACCTTGGACTTTTCCGACTTGAACGCTTTGGAAAGTGCTTTGCTGTCCATTTTGAGCGACAGCTCCAAAAAGGAACTTTTACAGCGTTTTATACAGGAATGCACCACCCGGCAGGTGAAAACCCGCTGTCAGGATGCGGTGATGAAATGCGGCAACAATATTCAGGAAATGATTTCATATGTGCGGGAAGTCGGTTCGCAGGCGGAAATTTTTCTTCTGACCCCCTATAATCCCACAGAGGCTTTCCTGTCAAACGACCTGTTTGCTTTGATTCAGCATTCCATAGAGGATATCGGGAAAACCTATCAGGAAATCAGCCAGAGCCGTGAATATGGCTACCGTGTTAACGTGGTTGACCTGCTGTCTGATTTCAGCGGTCAATACTTGGAACTGACCAATATTGCATCTCTGGATATACATCCTTCTGCGGCCGGTCATCGGCAGATTGCCGATACTATTATCCGCCGCATGAATATTCTGTTAAAACAGCATGAGGCTGAAATCATGACGAT
>CADCOZ010000138.1 GCA_902803125.1 uncultured Ruminococcus sp. | reverse complement strand
GTTAGCGAATTTAGGGAGGGGGTTTGGGGGAACCCCTTTTTTCGCCAGAAAAGGGGTTCCCCCCAACGGGGTGCAGGGGCAGAGCCCTTGCCGGAGTCCAGAGGCAGAGCCTCTGGTGGGAGGGTTGGAGGGCAACGCCCTCCAACATCAAGGAGGTGGAGAGGTGGCAGACTGTCATCCGATTGTGCAGTTTTGTTATTTTGGGTGGGTGCTGTTTTGGGCGATGACGGTACAACATCCGGTTGTGTTGGGAATGTCGCTGGTGCTTTCATTACTGACGGCGTTGTGGTGCGGCAGGAAAAAAGCATTGAAATGGGTTTGTGTCGGGATTGTGCCGTCAGCTTTGTTGGTGGCTGTGCTGAATCCGCTGTGGAATCATGCCGGCGTGACCATTCTCGGCTATTGGCCGGACGGCAATCCGCTGACACTGGAATCCGTTATTTACGGCGGTGTGGCAGGGTGTTTGTTTTCAAGTGTCCTGCTGTGGTGCGTGTGCCTGCGGTATACGTTTCGGTCGGACGGGATTTTGTATCTTTTTGGGAAAATTTCTCCGAAACTCAGTTTACTGCTGTCTATGGTCATTCGCTTTCTGCCACAGCTGGCGGGATACTGGCATCAGGTTCGCACGGCTCAGCACGGTTTGGGAAAGGATATGAACCAAGGTTCTTTCCGTCAGCGGGGACGGCATTTTATCGTTATTTTGTCCAGTGTGATCGGGCTGTCCTTAGAAAACGCCGTTCAGCTGTCTGATACGATGAAAAGCCGCGGCTATGGTCTTTTCCCCCGGACATCTTTTTCGCTGTATCGGTTTGAAATACGAGATGCGGTTTTGCTGACCTATATATGGCTTTGCGGCGGCTGTATAGCCGTTGCTTTTTTGACGGAACAGCTGGACTTTTACTATTTTCCGGCGATGACACCGCTGACGTTTCAGCTGTCTGATGTATGGTACTATACACCGTTTTTTCTGCTGTACGGACTGCCGCTGTTCCTGTTGGGAAAGGAGGTCATCACATGGAGAGCTTTGCGGTCACGCATTTGAGCTTTTGCTATCCGGAAGCGGCTCGTTCGGCGTTAAGTGACCTATCCTTTCAGATTCGGCAGGGAGAGTTTATCACGATTTGCGGCTTATCGGGATGCGGCAAAAGCACCCTTCTGCGGCAGTTCAAAACGTGTTTAACACCCTTCGGCCAACAAAGCGGAACGATCCTTTTTGAGGGTCAGCCGCTTGCTGAAGTGCCGCAGAGCCTACAGGCGGAAAAAATCGGCTTTGTACAGCAGTCCCCGGACAACGCCTGTGTGACGGATAAAGTTTGGCATGAATTAGCGTTCGGTGCGGAAAGTTTGGGGTGGTCAAAGAACACGATTCGTCAGCGGGTGGCGGAAACCGCTTCGTTTTTTGGCATGGAAGATTTATTCGAACGGTCAGTGGATACGCTTTCCGGCGGTCAAAAGCAGCTGCTGCAAATCGCTTCGGTCATGGTGATGCAGCCGTCTGTTTTGTTACTGGACGAACCTACCGCACAGCTGGACCCGATTGCCGCCCATGAATTGTTAGGCTGGCTGAGAAAAATCAATACGGAACTCGGCGTGACGATTCTGATGAGCGAACACCATTTAGAAGAAGTCTGTGCGTTTAGTGACCGCCTGATAGTGTTGTCGGAAGGTCGATTACTGTCCGATACCGCCCCTCAGCAGACAAGCGGATTCCTTTTTCAACAGCGTCATGCGGCTTTTTTGTCGCTGCCATCGCCGACAAGGCTGTTTGAACTGATGCCGCATACGGCAGAACAGGAAGTGCCGCTTTCAGCCGCACAAGGCCGCCGTTTTTTGACGGCCTATTTACAGGAGCATCCGCCGCAGGAGCGGAAAGAAGCACCCCAAAAGGCGGTTCGTGCAACGCCTTGTTGGGAAGGAAAGGAACTGTGGTTCCGCTATGAAAAAGGGACACCCGATATCCTGAAAAGCTGTTCGCTCACGCTTTTTCAAGGGGAGTTTTTGACCATCATCGGCGGCAACGGTGCGGGCAAAACGACCCTGCTGTCACTGATAGCCGGTGTACAAAAATCTTATCGGGGACGTATCCGCACGAAGCTGTCACCCGGTGAAACAGCGTTCCTGCCGCAGAATCCGCAGACGCTGTTTGTACGGTCAACGGTGCGGGAGGACTTGACCGAAATGCTTAAAGACAGCGGATTATCGCCGCAGGAACAGGAGGAACGCCTGCGGGAAACCGTGGATTTGTGCGGGCTGTCCGGTTTGCTGGAACAGCACCCGTATGACCTTTCCGGCGGTGAACAGCAAAAAGCCGCTTTAGCCAAAATTCTGCTGAGCCGCCCTCGGCTTTTACTGTTGGACGAACCGACCAAAGGGTTAGATTGTGCCTATCAGTACCGATTGGCACAGATGCTGCGTCAATTGACCGCCAACGGTATAACCGTTGTGGCCGTGAGCCATGATATGGCTTTTTGTGCGGCCTATGCCGACCGCTGTGCCATGCTGTTCAACGGACAGATTGTCAGCGAAGGCGAACCAAAGGCTTTTTTTGCCGCCAACCATTTATATACAACGGCGATTCGCCGCATGACAAAGGATCTTTTGCCGAATACTATCACCGTAAAAGATGTGCTGTCTGTCCTGCATATAGATAATGAGGAACCGTCTTTTACAGATGATACGTTTCACAACCCGCCGCCCTTCCATCAGCCGCCGTCTGTGCCGTCAGGGAAGCATCAGACGACCCGAAAGCATACCCGAAAGCGTATCGTGTATTGGTGCGGCCGCTTCTGTTTGCTGATAGTGTTTCTGCTGTCACTGCTGTGCAGTGCCGGCACCATTACTCTGCCGCTTTTGTCGGAGGTTCCGGTGGTCAGTTATGCTGTCTTGACGGTTTCGGCAATATTATGGTTACTGTTATCGTGTAAAGGCAGAAGGGCTTTGCCGGTTGTTCACAGTCCGCCCAAACATCTTTCGGGCGTAATAGCGGGCATTACCGTTTTTGCGGTGGTGCCGCTGACCATTATTTTGGGCTGGTGGCTGTTGGACGATACCAAGTATCTGTTTCTGTCGCTGATCGTCATGCTGGAAAGTACCGTTCCGTTTTTCTGGCTGTTTGAGAAGCGGAACATTTCCACACGGGAGTTCGTGCTGATAGCCGTTTTATGTGCGGTTTGTGTGGGCGGCAGAAGTTTATTCTATATGCTGCCGGCGTGTAAACCCGTGATGGCATTGGTCATTATGGCGGGCGTGGCTCTTGACGGGGAAAGCGGCTTTCTGATTGGGGCGGTATCTATGCTGGTATCGAACTTCTTTTTCGGTCAGGGGTTATGGACACCGTGGCAGATGATGGCGATGGGACTGGTCGGGTATATCGCAGGACGGCTGTTCCATCGGGGCTTTTGGGAGCCGTCACGGGCTTCTGTGGCGGTGTATGGCTTTTTGGCGGCCATCGTTCTGTACGGCGGTATCATGAATCCGGTCACGCTGTTGCTGTCCCGCACACCGCTGACGGTATCGGCTTTGCTGACCGTTTATGCGGCGGGCTTGCCGAGCGATATCATCCAAGCCGCCGCAACCGCTTTATTTCTATACTATGGCGCAGAACCTATGCTGACTAAAATTGTCCGAGTTCGCAAAAAGTATGGACTTCTGCGATAAAAAATGTAAAAAAGTCAAAAAATATATATTTTCAAAATGACCCCGATATGATATAATACATTTATCGTATCGGGGCAATTTTGAGATAAATCGTTCCGACGAGGCAAGCGAAAAGAGGTGAGTCCCATGTTGTTCATACAATACGATAAATGCACTACCTGTCAGAGAGCAAAAAAATGGCTGGATAACCATGCTTTCAGCTATACCGACCGACCCATCAAAGAAAACAATCCTACCTACGAGGAACTCAAGGCATGGTACGAAAGAAGCGGTTGGCCGCTGAAACGGTTTTTCAATACCAGTGGCCGCCTGTATAAAGAACTTGGACTAAAAGAACGGCTCCCGTCCATGTCGGAGGAAGAACAGCTTCAGCTTTTGTCAGAAAACGGTATGCTGGTCAAGCGTCCTTTGCTGATTACGGACACGGTTGTGTTGGTGGGCTTCCAACAACCTGCATGGGAAGCGGCATTATTGACCGCCGACACGGAGGAACAGCAGACCGATGAATGATTTTTTGCCCATTTCACGGGAGGATATGCAAAAAAGAGGCTGGGACACGGTGGACTTTGCCTTTGTTATCGGCGATGCCTATGTGGATCATCCTTCTTTCGGACCGGCGATTATCAGCCGTGTGCTGGAGGAGGCCGGCTACCGTGTCGGCATGATTCCTCAGCCCAACTGGAAAGACCCTGACAGCATCAATGTATTCGGTGAACCTCGCTTAGGCTTTCTGGTGTGTGCCGGCAATATGGATTCGATGGTCAACCATTACAGCGTGTCCAAAAAACGCCGCAGTAAAGATTTCTATACCCCCGGCGGTGTCATGGGCAAACGTCCCGACCATGCCACGGTGGTTTACGGCAATCTGATTCGCCGCCGTTATCCGCACAAGCCGGTGATTATCGGCGGCATTGAAGCCAGTCTGCGGCGTATGGCGCACTATGATTATTGGGACGATGAACTCAAGCGTTCGGGTCTGCTTGATTCTCAGGCAGATATCCTGTCTTTTGGCATGGGCGAACGCTCCATTGTGGCAATTGCGGACGCTTTGAACAGCGGCATTCCTGTAAAGGATATTACCTTTATTGCCGGAACTGTCTATAAAGCCAAAAGCCTTGACAGTCTGACAGGGGATTATCGGGTGCTGCCGTCCTATCGGGAACTCAAAGCAGACAAACTGCAATATGCCCGCAGTTTCTATATCCAATATACCAACACCGACCCGTTTTCGGGCAAGGTTTTATGTGAACCGTATGATGATGTCTATGTCATTCAGAACCCGATGGCCAAGCCCCTGACGCAGGAAGAAATGGATAAGGTTTATGCCCTGCCGTATCAGCGGACGTATCACCCCTGTTATGAACCCTACGGCGGGATTGATGCCATCAAGGAAGTGAAATTCAGCCTGATCAGCAATCGGGGCTGTTTTGGCGGGTGCAGTTTCTGTGCCTTGACGTTCCATCAGGGACGCATTATCCAAACCCGCAGTCATGAATCTATTCTGGCAGAAGCCAAAGCCATGATTCAGGACCCCGATTTCAAGGGATATATTCACGATGTCGGCGGTCCCACGGCGAATTTTCGGCGGCCGGCCTGTGACAAACAGCTGAAAGCCGGTGCCTGTCCCAATAAGCAGTGCCTGTTTCCGCGGCCTTGTGCCAACCTGAAAGTTGACCATACCGATTATCTTGCGTTACTGCGGAAGCTCAGAGCCCTGCCCGGTGTGAAGAAGGTCTTTATCCGTTCGGGTATCCGCTTTGATTATATCATGGCTGACCCCGATGATACCTTTCTGCGGGAGATGTGCCGGTACCATGTCAGCGGACAGCTGAAAGTGGCTCCGGAACACGTGGCTGATGCGGTGCTGTCCAAGCTGGGCAAACCGCCGAACAGCGTTTATCAGGCGTTCTGCAAAAAGTATGAGCGAATTAACCGTTCGCTCGGCAAAGAGCAATATCTGGTGCCGTATCTGATGTCGTCCCATCCGGGTTCCACCTTGAAAGAAGCCATCGCTTTGGCAGAATATCTGCGGGATATCGGGTGCAGTCCCGAACAGGTGCAGGATTTCTACCCGACACCGTCCACGATTTCGACCTGTATGTACTATACCGGTGTGGATCCCCGCACAATGGAACCGGTCTATGTGGCACACAATCCGCACGAAAAAGCCATGCAAAGGGCTTTGATACAGTACCGGAATCCGAAAAACTATGACTTGGTGTATGAGGCTCTGGTGACGGCTCACCGCACGGATTTAATCGGTTTTGATAAAAAGTGTCTGATTCGTCCGAAGAACAGACCCGCCGCCGACAAACCGCAAAGACCGCTGACAGAAGCCGAAAAGAAATACGGCATTTCTTTTGAAAAATACGACAGTATTCAGCGGGCGGCCGCCCAAGAAGGCACTCGGCCGTCCAAAAAGCCGAAAAAGCATAAAAAACATTGAAGATTTGATTCTTACCTGATGATGAAGGAGGTGAAAGTGATGTCAATGTTATGGATATGGATTGCGGTCATTGTGGTGTCTGTGATATTCGAAGCTGTTTCGCCCATTCAGCTGGTTTCCATCTGGGCGGCGGCGGGCGGCTTGGTGTCTTTGATTCTCAGCTTTGTTAATGTTCCCGTCTGGGTGCAGTGGATTGTTTTCTTTGCTGTGACACTGCTG
>CADCOZ010000137.1 GCA_902803125.1 uncultured Ruminococcus sp. | reverse complement strand
GTTAATGACCTTGCTGTGCTTTTTGACATTCAGAAAGAACAGGGAGAAGGGAACAGCGGTGTTGTTTCAAGTGAGGTTTGCGGAACGGTTTACAGGTATTCCGATAAAACACTGCGGAAAGCCTGATAATTTTCACTGCGGCTGTTTGGCGGACAATAGATAGCGAATTCACTCGTTTTGAAGTTGTATAAATACGCCTTTAGGATTTCCTGATAGGCTTTGGCGACCACGGCCGGCGGATTGCGGAAAGCACCACAGCCAAAGGCACCAAGAATGATGACATCTTCTCCTTCGCTGACAGCAATATCCAAAATTCTTTTGGCTCGTGTTTTGTGCAGTGACAGAAGCACATCATCGGTGACAGAGTGAGAGCCGAAGAAGGGACTCAGGTTGGGAGCGGCACAGGTAATGACATCTACTGTATAGCGATCTTGTTTTTCAAGACGGCAGGGTGATTCGGTATCTGTTTTTATCACCTTGATATCGGGGGAAAAAATACAGTCATCGTTATGCAGGGAGGTCATTTTGCCTTTATGGAACAGCTGTTGGTGATAGTAATGAAACTTTTCGGCAGTTTCCTTGTCGCCGATAGCAAAATACAGCGTACTGCATCGGCAAAGACATTCTTCCTGTGCTCTGGCACCATGACGGACACCGCCGCCCACATGGGTGGAAGAAGCAAAATTCAGCACACAAACACGGTCATGCGGATAGGCTTGGGCGGCTTCAAAACTGCGTTTGCGTGATACAACAACATTTGCGGGTGACGCAAAGCGGGGCTGTGCCGGCAGGGGTTTCATGTCTTTCGGCTCACGCACCACATACTGACGGGCAATTGTCTGACGGATAGCCTCCGAAAGATCTTCGTCCTCCTCACAAAGCCGTTGGGTGTCGGAAAAGACAGCAATAAGGTTAACCATGGTTATCCTCCTTTATCAATGAAATGGGAGAGAGCGTTTGTCTTTTGCCCATTATAACACGCAAAAACCTCTGATGCAACCGTTTTTATTGTCTTGACCATCGTTGGAAAGTGTGTTATACTGTAAGCCGTAATATTGCTTGTGCCGAAAGGAATAAAGGAAAATGGATATGTTCAAAACAAGACGCATTGTTATTAAGGTGGGTACCTCAACATTGACGTATGAAAACGGTCAGGTGAATCTTCGCAGACTCGAACAGCTCTGTAAAGTTCTCAGCGATTTGCACAACAGCGGCAAAGAAATCATTCTTGTCAGCTCCGGTGCTATCGGTGTGGGTATGGGGAAGCTCAAAATGAAAAAAAGACCCGATGAAACCCGCTACAAACAGGCGTTGGCGGCTGTTGGCCAATGCGAATTGATGTTCCTGTATGATAAGTTTTTTGGGGAATATAACAATTCGGTGGCACAGGTACTGCTGACCAAAAATGTTGTTATTCACGACCATTCCCGCCAGAATGTTGTCAATACCTTCCGTACCCTCTTGGAAATGGGAATTATCCCGATTGTCAATGAAAACGATACGGTGGCGATTGATGAAATCGTAGGTTCCAATTTTGGCGATAACGATAACTTATCCGCTATCGTGGCTGATTTGGCGGCGGCTGACTTGCTGGTGATCCTCACGGATATTGATGGCCTGTATGATTCGGATCCCCGCAAAAATCCCGATGCCGTGCGGGTTCCCGTGGTCACGCATATAGATGACCATATTCGGGAAATGGCCGGCGGTACAGGCTCTAATCGGGGTACCGGCGGTATGGCAACGAAAATAACCGCCGCCGCCGCCGCTACCGGTGCCGGTATTAACTGCTGTGTTATGAGCGGCAGTGACCCTGCCAATATCTATAAACTGATTGAAGGTCAGCCGATGGGAACGCTTTTTACAGCGGCTGAAGGCAGTATGTAAACACACTTTATAGAATCACAGAAAAGGAGTTATGATGATGAGAACCATTGATATCATGGGACAGAACGCCAAAACCGCCGCCAGACAGTTAGCGGTGGCCGGTGAAAAGAAAAACGATGCCCTCAAAGCTATTGCCAAAGCCTTGATAGAGCATCAGGAGGAGATTATGCAGGCCAATCAGATTGACCTTGAAAACGGCAGAAACAACGGATTATCCGCCGCCCTGATTGACCGTTTAACATTGGGAGCCGAACGCATCAAAGGTGTTGCAGACGGTGTTTTGGAAGTGGCGGCGTTGCCGGATCCGATTGGCACCGTTATCAGCGGCAGTACCCGTCCGAACGGTATGGCTATCACCAAGGTGCGTGTACCGCTGGGGGTTATCGGCATTATTTTTGAAGCCCGTCCGAATGTTACCGTGGATGCCGCTGTTTTGTGCTTGAAAAGCGGCAACGCCGTAATACTTCGCGGCGGCAAAGAAGCCATTCATTCCAATCAGTGCCTGACAGCCATTATGCAGGATGCTATTGAAAGTGTCGGCTTGGATCGGCACTGTGTACAGCTGATTCAGGATACCAGCCGTCAGTCGTCCATTGAATTGATGGAATTGACCGAATACTTAGACGTACTGATTCCCAGAGGCGGCAAAGGATTGATTAAAGCGGTTGTAGCCAATGCCAAGGTGCCGGTGATTGAAACCGGTGCCGGCAACTGTCATGTTTTTGTTGATGAAAGTGCCGATATCGAGATGGCCGCCAATATTATCTACAATGCGAAAACGTCCCGTCCCTCGGTATGTAATGCCATCGAAACGATTTTGGTGCATGAAAAGATTGCCGAAAAAGCCCTTCCCGTCATCAAGGCACGGCTGGACGAAAAGAACGTGGAACTGAGGGGCTGTGCAAGAACCAAAGCTATTTTAGGTGAATCGGTTGTTCCCGCAGAGGAAAGCGACTGGGAAACGGAATACGGCGATTATATCTTGGCGGTCAAGGTGGTGGATTCCTTGGAGGAAGCAGTCGCTCATATTGACCGCTACTCCACAGGGCATAGTGAATGTATCGTCACACGGGATTATCAGAATGCCAGACGCTTTACGGCCGCAGTGGATTCTGCCGCTGTTTATGTGAATGTATCCACCCGATTCACCGATGGCGGTATGTTCGGCTTAGGGGCAGAAATCGGTATCTCCACCCAGAAACTCCATGCCAGAGGTCCCATGGGACTGAACGAACTGACCTCCATGAAATTCATCATCGAAGGTGAAGGACAGGTTCGCTGAAGGGTGCTTACAGCAACAGATACATCAGTGCCATCAGCAGGCTGTTGTCGGTTTTTTCGTCCATAAGCAATAAGAGGATTCCCATGATTAGGGTTTTCTCTTTGTCTTTGAACAGGGTTTCAAAAATGCCGCCCGATAATTGGTTCGCCGCACGTTCTTTATCGGGCGGTTTACCGGTTTCTTCCGGTACCGTTTGAGCAGTGGCCGCCGCAGAAACGGGTGTCGCCGGTGCTGTGGCAGGCGGTACGGCCGCAGGAGCAGGGGAAACAGACTCCTGTTGGGGCGAATGACGAAAAGCGGCTGCCCGTCTTTGCATTTCCTGCGTTCGCCGAACGGCTTCCTGCTGCATTCTCTGCATTTCGTGTTCGGTCATTCTGTTCATCTCCTTTGGTCATATAGGGGAACTTGGCTCTTAGGAAGGAAATCACTGTATCCATCGGTTCCATACGCTCCAACTGTGCGGGTGAGTTCGTCAGCCGTTCCACAGCAGCCCTTCCAGACCTGCACTTTTTAACAGCGGCAGCAGCTTCATGATGTGCAGCAGACGGATGGCGCCGTCAATCCGTCCGGCTCGTTCCTCGTGCATAAAGGGCTTGAGGGCTTTCAGCAGGCGTGTGCTGTCGTCTTCGTCCCGAAAGGAACTCATCAGCGGGGCCAGCTTCATCATCATGCCAAGCATATGGGTGTCCGGCAGGCCGCCGCTCGGCGGCTCTGCTGTACTCACGGGAGCGGCTGTCGGCGGCGGTGCGGTTTCAGGGGACGGTGCGGAGGCTTGGAACATTCCCGCCAGTCCTTTGATTTGTTCCATTGTTTGGGGGTCACTCAGCAATTCGCTGATTTTGCGTGACAGATCTTCCATGATTATTGTTCCCCCATCAATTTTTTCATCAGGGCCTGTGCCTGCGGGGTGTTCAGAATCTGCTGGGTTTTGTTTTTATCGGCAAGAATCTGCTCCACTTTTTTGCGGTCATCTTCGGAAAGACGGCTGAAAAGCTGTTCGACTTGTTTTTTGTCCATACTCTCACCACCTTTACATGATATGTAAACAAGGAGGAAAATATGAAGCTGTTAGTTTTTTCGGATGCTCACGGGAATGAAACACCGATGTTCCATGCGGTTCGCCGGCACAAAGAGGCAACGCACATCTTTTTTTGCGGAGATGGTCATGCCGATTTTGAGAATCTGCGTCTGCGTTTTCAGGACAAAACGTGCTATGCCGTGCGTGGCAATTGTGACTGGTGCTGTGATCATCCGATGCTGATGACCGTAACGCTGGCCGGCAAGAAGATCCTGATGACACACGGTCATGCCCAGATGGTCAAAGGCGGATTAGATCATTTAACCGCCCTCGGACACAGCGAACAGGCGGACATTGTACTGTTCGGTCATACCCACCGTCAACTGACGACTGCCGACAGCCGTATGCTGATTTGCAATCCCGGTTCCATCGGCTTCAATGATGAATACACGCTGATTGACATTGACGAATCAACCGGCCGCATCACCGCCATCGAATACCCTGACAACCAATACGGCCCCGTTATCATTACATAATATGCCGTCCCTTCCCATACCGCCCCTTAGTGTTGGAGGGCTTTGGGTCTCGCCTGTCGGCTCGGTCAGGGCGCTTTGGCCTTGCGGCCAAGGTGTCCACCGGACACACGCGCTCCCTTCAAACCTCCCACCAGGGGCTTTACCCTTGGATCCCGCAAGCCTTTGAAAAGCTTGCGAAAAACTTTTGTGTTGATGGGAGTGTAACTTGGCTGGTCTCCGGCAGGGTGTTAAACAATCCGGAATAGACGAAAGACCGCACATTTTGCCCTGTGGGGCAGAGTGTGCGGTCTGTTTAATGTTGGATAAGGTCAAGTCAGCGAATTTTGGAAAGGGGTTTGGGGGAAACCTTTTTTTTCGCCAGAAAAAGGTTTCCCCCAAGTGACTGCCCCTGAGATAGGTTATGTTTGGGATGTGTTCTTTTCTCGCAGATAGGTAGATTCCAAATCAGCCAGGTGCAGTTTAACGGCCAGCGGATATTTTTCAAATGCTAAACTGAGCGAAAAACCGCCGCTGCGGGCAGAATCATCAAAGCCGCCCATGTGCCAGCGAATGGCTATCGCTTCAGAGGTTTTCAGCCGCATAAAGCGTTCAATCAAAAAGACGGATTTTTCGCCGTGTCCATAGGGAAACATATCTTCCACCGCATAAAACGGCTTCTTTTCCCACTGACCCGTTTCGTCATTCTTGACATTACGGGTCGAAACCTTATAGAACTGGGCTTTACATAAGTCGTGCAGTAAGGCACAAATGGCAAAACTCTCCGGACTGTCCTTGCCTTCTTCAAAATGCTTTTCCATCAGCGTGTGATAAACGCTCAGACTATGCATGACCAGCCCTTCGGTACAGGCACAATGAAATTTTGTGCTGGCCGGTGCCGTAAAGAAGTCGGTTTTTTGCAGCCATTCCAACAATTCGGCGGAACCGTCACGATGAATCTGCGTGTTATAAATTTCGATAAATTCTTCTTTGTATCCCATAAGAACCTCCCTCTAAAGATTTTGTTTTATTGGAGCGAGTCGTTATAACAGGCTCTTTCGCCGCCAATGCATTTCGGACGAGTGCGGGCGGCAGTAATGACAGCGTCACCAATGGTGCGGACACTGAGCCGCAGGGGAACGGCAACCTCTTTCAGATGCATACCAATCAAAACACCGCCGATATCCATGCCGGCCTCTGCACGAATATGTTCCACTATCACGGGTTCCCGCATGGTTCGATAAGTGATAGTGGCAAAAGACCCGCCGGCCTTCGGCTGCGGCACCACATTGACGATTTCCAGCCGATGGCGGTCGGCGGTTTCCTTTTCAATCACAATGGCTCGATTCAGATGCTCACAGCACTGTGCCGCCAAAAAAATGCCGTTCTGCTGTAAGGTTGGATAAATGCCGTCAAACAGTGCTTGGGCAATAGCCATGCTGGAGGCGGTACCATAAGATTGCCCTGTAACCGTGCTGGAAGAACAGCCCACCACAAAAATACTGCCGGCTTTCAGTCGGGCGGCGGTAATGATTTCTTCTGTGGCCTGTTTGGCCAGCTTCGTCCATTCCTCATACATCACCAAACACCTCTTTTTTCTCTAAAAATACGTTAAGGCACCTCCTGCGAGATGCCTTAACGGTCAGGATACAATCATTGTCCCGATTATTCTTCGGTTCCTTCTTCTGCGGCAGGTTCTTCAGCAGTTTCCTCGTTTTCAGCGGCTTCCTCTGTTTCAGCAGCGGGAGCGTCATCCAATGCTGCTCTCATGGAAAGACTGATACGTTTTGCTTCAAAGTCAATACCGGTGATCTTCACGGTAACTTTCTGACCGATGGACAGCACATCCTGCGGCTTTTCCACTCTTTCGCTGGAAATCTGAGAAATATGGATCAGACCGTCAATACCGGGCAGAATGCGGGCAAAAGCACCAAACGGTGTCATGCCAACAATTTCTACTTCGCAAACTGTGCCGACAGGATACTGATTCTTCAGGATTTCCCAAGGATTGTCTTCTGTCTTTTTGTAGCCGAGAGAAATCTTGCCCTTTTCGGGGTCGAGAGCCTTGATGTATACTTCAACGGTATCACCAACATTCACAACCTCAGACGGGTGCTTAATTCTGCCCCAAGACAGTTCAGAGATATGAACCATACCGTCAATGCCGCCGATATCAACGAATGCACCATAGGAGGTCAGGGACTTCACGGTGCCGATATACTTTTTGCCGACTTCCGCATCAGCCCAGAAGGCTTCTGCTCTGGCCTTGCGTTCCTCAGCCAGTACACTGCGGATGGAACCGACAGCACGTCTTCTCTGTCTGGTGGTTTCAATAATGCGGAAGCGTACTTCCTGCTTGAGCAGGTTATCCAAAGATTCGCCTCTGGTGGCTGTGGCATGAGAAGCGGGAATAAAGACTCTCACGCCGTTGCACATGACAACAAGGCCGCCCTTGACGATTTCGCTGACCACGCCGGTCATGATGCTCTTATCTTCTTCTGCCTTTACAATCTCGTCCCAGCCCTTCTGTGCGTCAAGAAGTTTCTTAGAGAGGAGGATAGTGCCTTCCTGGTCGTTGGTTTTCATGATTTTCAGATCCAGCTGATCACCGATATGTACCAGATCTTCAACCTTTGCGTTGGGGTCTGCCGAAAGCTGGTCAATCGGAACAATACCCTGCTGTTTTCTGCCGACATCCACATAAACCTCAGTGGGAGTGATACCTACAACGACACCGACTACTCTGCCATCTGTATTATAATCTTCCTTGACTGACTCTTCGTAGAGCGTCTTGAAACTCTCCTCAGCTTCGCTTTCTGTTGTATTTTTGATTTCCTCTGTCATGGTAACAAGTACCTCCTTTATTATGCTGGCCGGTGTTGAGGCACCGGCTGTAATGCCAATCCGATGGGCTTGTGCAGCAGCCTCAGCCGGTAACTCCTCTGCTGTTTCAATCAGATATGTTTTCGGGCATTTTTCCCGACAAATCTGGAACAGCTTATTGGTGTTGGAGCTGTGTCTGCCGCCTATTACGAGCATTAAATCCGATTCCGACGCAAGAATCGCCGCTTCTGATTGCCTATCGGACGTTGCATTACATATTGTATCAAATATTTTCGCATTTGTACATAGTTTTTGCAATATTTTTAAAGATTTTTTCCATACATTTTTATTAAATGTCGTCTGAACCACCACACACACCGGTTTATTATTCTTTGAAAGAATATTTCGGCATAATGCTGTCAATTCTTCCTCATTCTGAAACGTGTAACATTCGGAAACACAGTGACCGATAATCCCCTGTACCTCCGGGTGGTTCTTATCGCCGGCAATTAAAATGGTTTCGCCGGCACGGGAATGCTCCGCTACGATGCGGTGGATTTTCTGCACAAAAGGACAGGTAGCGTCCCGATAGGTAAGCCCCAGCTGTTCAATATGCTCAAACACAGAAGTCGGCACACCGTGGGAACGCACTACCAGCACTTCGTCTTTTTCCACTTCTTCCGGTGATGCGGCGATTCGCACCCCTTTTTCTTCCAGCTCCTGCACCTTCTGCGGATTATGAATGATGGCTCCCAGTGTACAGACCTTTTGGCCTTCTGCCACTAACTGTTCTACTAATGCTACGGCTCGGCTGACACCAAAACAAAAGCCGGCCGAAGCCGCTACTTTAATTTCCATGACCTTCCTCCCGGAGTGTCTGCAAAGCTGTTTGCAGACATTGGTTCAAATTTCTGGCTGACCGCAGGGAATCATCTTTGTCCGGTATCAGCGGCTGACCGAACCGCACGGTCATGCGGGTAAACGGGCCGATACGTTTTTGGGTATCTATCACCACCGGCCAAATCGGCACCTGCATTTTAACGGCCAGCAAAGCGGCACCCGCCTTGGTGCGGATAGGCGAGTCCTTTTTGACAATGCCGCCCTGCGGAAAGATACCCACGATTTTGCCGTTTTGCAGCAGTTGAGAAGCGGTGTCCACGGCGGTTTTATCGGCACGGCTGCGCTGAACGGGAAAGACCCCGCACAGTTGGAAAAAAACTTTGACAAACAATCCGTGCCGTGTAAACAGTTCGGATTTTGCCATGAAGCGAATCGGCCTTTTTACTGTCAGCCCCAAACAAACGGGGTCAAAATAGCTGATATGGTTGGCACATAAGAGGAATGCGCCCGCCGGACAATGTTCTTTTCCAATGGTGCGGATATGACAGAACGGACGTATAAAGATAACCGCTAAAAAGCGAAGCAAACGATAGATTAAGATGTCAAATCGCTCTCCCTGAGCTGCTTGATTTCGTCCATGATACGGCGGCTGGCATTACGGAAGGTGGCGGGAGTGCCGGTTTGCAGTCCTAATTCCTCAATCGACAGCGGTTTTCCCCAAGAGATAGTCACCCGCTGAAACAGCTTGATGGTCTTGTTTTTGGGGGTGATGCAAACGGGAATGACCGGTGTTTGTGTTTGGAAAGCAACCATAGCGGCCCCGGATTTCGGACGCAGAAATTCGCCGGTTTTGGAGCGGGTTCCCTCAATGAAAATACCCAGCAGACGGCCGTCCTGTACCACTTCTTCAGCCATGCGGAGCGCTTCCCCGTCACCGGAACCTCTATCGACCGGAAAGGCTCCCAATTCACTGATCATGGCGGCAGCAAATTTATTTTCGAACAGTTCCTTCTTGGCCATATAGTAAATCTGACGCTTCTGTGTCATAGACACCAAAATCGGGTCATAGTTGGACAAGTGATTGGAACAAACGATATAAGCACCTGTTTTCGGCAGATTTTTCTTTCCCTTCACTTTGTAATGAAACAGCAGTTTGTACAGCGGAATGGCCAGAATTCTTCCGATAACAAACACGAGGCTTCTTCTTTTCATAGACCCTGCTCCTTTATGATATCCACCACTGTGCGGACGGCTTCTGTTAATGTCATCTCTGAAGTGTCCACTATGATGGCATTTTCTGCCGCCTTCAGGGGAGCAGTTTTGCGGTTGGTGTCGTTGAAGTCACGCTGAACGATATCATACAAAATTTTGTCGAAATCTGCGGGTTCGCCTTTTTCTTCCAACTGCAAAACACGTCTTTTGGCACGGATTTCCGGAGAAGCCGTCAGGAAAATTTTTACCTGTGCATTCGGCAGTACAACGGTGCCGATATCCCGCCCGTCCATAATCACATCAGAATTTTGGGCAAAGTCCCGCTGTAATTTCAGCAAAAACTTACGGACAGCAGGAATGGCCGACACTCTGGAGGCCGCCATAGATACGTTTTCTGTGCGAATGGCTTCAGAAACATCTTTTCCGTTGAGCAGAATATGCTGTTCATTATTCAGAAAAACAATGCGGATATCAAGCTCCGGCAGAAGTGCTTCCACCGCCGCCACATCTTCAATAGATGTTCGGCTCTCGATACACGCCAAAGCCGCCGCACGATAAATGGCTCCCGTATCGACATAGATAAAACCAAGCTCTTTTGCGGCTTGCTGGGCAATGGTACTTTTACCGGCTCCGGCCGGTCCGTCAATAGCAACTGCTATCATAAGTTTACCTCCATCCGAGCATAATATACCATTATTATATCAAAATGTTTTACAAATTACAAGCCCTATCTCAGGGACAGCAACTTGGGGGAGTCTCGCCTGTCGGCTCGGTCAGGGCGCTTTGGCCTTGCGGCCAAGGTGTCCACCGGACACCCGCGCTCCCCTTTTC
>CADCOZ010000136.1 GCA_902803125.1 uncultured Ruminococcus sp. | reverse complement strand
GGGGTTTGGGGGAACACCTTTTTTCGCCAGAAAAGGGGAGCGCGGGTGTCCGGTGGACACCTTGGCCGCAAGGCCAAAGCGCCCTGACCGAGCCGACAGGCGAGACTCCCCCAACGGGGTGCAGGGGCAGAGTCCCTGCTGGGGTTTGGGGCAAAGCCCCAACACTCAACAAGGAGGCGTAGGTTATGAAGCGGCCGCTTGCTGTGATGGGATATACATATTTGGCAGCACTGGCCGCCGCTCTCTTTTTGGGGGTGGGAACAACCGCTCTGCCGGCGGTTGTTCTGCTGGCAGGATTCGCCGCCGCTATGAAAAGCAAACGCCTGCGTCAGAAAAAAACCATTCCCGCTGTTTTGCTGACCGCTTCCGCCGCTATGCTGATACTGCCGCTGTATACCGCCGTATTCGTGACACCTGCCGCTTCTTTCGCCGGTCAAAACGTACAGGCTGAAGCAGAACTTTGTGAACTTCCTTACACGCAGTATGACCGCTATTATTATCCGCTGAAAGCATCTTCCCTGACCGCTGAGGACGGCACCGTACTGACCCATACCAAACTGCTTGTTTCCTCTGATGAACCGCTGACTGTTACACCGTTTGACCGCTTGTCCGGCCGCATACAGCTGAGCCGTTCCACAAGTGCTTATCAATTGTCCAAGGGAAATGTGCTGACAGGCTATTTTCCCGATGCGGAACATATTGCTGTCACACCGACAGAACAAAAGCCGCTGTTTTTCTATGCCTTGCAGATACGGCAAACCCTTTCTGAAACGCTTCATGAACTGTTGCCGCAGGAGCAGGCTGATTTTATGACCGCTTTACTGCTCGGCGATAAAACCGGCGTGGATTTGGCGGTCAAGGAGGATTTACAGGCGGCAGGACTTTCCCATATCATTGTTGTTTCGGGAATGCACTTATCCCTGCTGACGGGCTTATGCCTGTTTGTGCTGACACGTTTGATTCGTCACAAAAAAGCAGCCGTCCTTCTTTGTATTCTTTTTGTACTGGTGTATATGTCTGTGACCGGCTTTTCTGCGTCTATTGTCCGAGCCGGTATTATGCAGATCATTTTCCTGTCTGCCTTTCTGTTCGGACAACAGGCCGATGCTTTCAACTCCTTGGGATTTGCGGTGTTGGTCATGACACTGCTGAACCCCTATGCGGCTACGGATATCAGTTTGCTGCTTTCTTTTTCGGCAACACTCGGTATCCTTCTGTTTGCCCAACGCTTCACCAACTATTCGATAGAACAGGCAGGGCTTCAGGAATCAAGCCGTCCGCTCGGCAAAGTGAACGGCAGGTTTCCGCTGTTCAAGCCCTTTATCAATCTTTTAGGCGTGACCCTGTCCGCCTATGTCTTTACCCTGCCCGTTACGATTCTGTATTTTCACCGCATCGCTCTTTATGCCGTGCTGGCCAATTTGGCGACTGTCCCCATTATTTTGCCGCTGATGATATCTGTGGTACTTCTTCTGTTGATGCATTTTAGTGTTTTGTTGTCTTTTCTGACCGTGCCGTTAGCGGCCGCCGTCGGTTTCCAAGCGGATTATATCACCGCTGTGGCTCGGCAAATAGCCGACTGGCCGTTTGCGGTTCTGCGGCTTTCGCAAACCTTCGTGCCGTGGTGGGTAGCCGGTGCCGGTGGGCTGGCAGGCCTCTTGTTTTTGTGCCGAAAAATCCCGCACCGCAACCGGGTTTTTATCCTCACGACTGTGTTATCGCTTATCGCAGGCGTGGCTTGGACAGAAATCAGCCATCTGAATGTTGTCAATATTGTTGTGCCGGATACGGGAGAAGGCGTTACGGTTCTGTTGGTTAAAAACAATCGTGCCGCCGTGCTGTCCTGCGGCGGTAATTACAGCGGCTTTTCGCCGGTCAGGGACTATCTTGACGGCGCACAGGTACAAAAGCTCTCACTGCTTCTGATGCCTAACCGTGACTGGGCGGTATCGTCCTATGCCGAACAGCTGCTGAACAGCTATCCGACCGAAACCGTTCTGCTCTATGACCCCCAACGCTGGTCTTTGTCTGTCACACAAGCCCTGACCCAAGCCGAAAACTGTCTGACGGCCAACAGCAAGACCGAACCCCTTCGGTCAATTCTTTTTGAAGATAAAACCATTGATTGCTATGAGGACACCACGCACCACGCCGTCTTTGCCGAAATGGACGGCTATCGTGTTTTAGTATGCACGCAGGAAAGTGATGCCGCCCTTCTGCCGCAGGCTTGGCGGAAAGGCGACCTGCTGATTCTGCACGGCCGCATCGACAATAAACAGGTGCTGTCTTATGATACGGTTGTGGTGGCCGATACGCCCGAAAACTACCGCAAATACCTGTCCTTAAAGGAAAAGGAGAACACCTATTATACTTGGGACGGACAAAACCTGATTGTCCGTCTGTATCCCGACCATACAACGGACATAAGGAGGGAACAGCTTTGGCTAAGCTGAATGAACAGGATTTCAAGCGTTCGCTCACCGGCGGACAGTTCAGCCGTGTCTATCTGATTTACGGCGAAGAAAAATACCTTGTCAGGCACTATACCGCCCGTCTTTGTGAGAAAGTAACAGGCAAAAAGCCGTCCGGCTTTGACTTTGTCAAGCTGAACGACAGTGCCGACTGTCAGGATATCATGGCGGCCTGCGAGCAGTTCCCGCTGTTTTCTGCCTATAAGTGTGTGGTGGTGTCGGACTATCGCTTGGATACGCTTTCTGACAGCGACAGCAAACAGCTGTTGGCTTTTTGCGGGGATATCTCCCCTTCCGCTGTACTGATTTTTACCATGCCGACACTGAGTACCGAAACCAAAAAAAGCGGCGACAAAAAGTCTGCCAAGTTCCAGAAATTTGTCACTGCCATTCAAAAATACGGTACCGTTTTAGAACTGCCCCGCAAAGATGAGATCGCCTTGGAACGTCAGCTGGTCAGCTGGGCCGACAAAAGCGGCTGTTCGCTTTCGATGCTGAAGGCCGCCGCCATCATCAAGCTGTGCGGCACCGATATGACAACGCTCCACAATGAACTGGCCAAGCTGTGTGCCTATGCCAACGGGCAGGAAATCACTGATGATATGATCCAGCTGTTAGCGGTTCGCAATACCGAAGTCCGTGTATATGCCCTGTCCGACCAAATCATGGCGAATAACTATCAGGGAGCCTATCAGCAGTTGGTTGGTTTGTTTGAACAGAACGAAAAGCCGGAGATCATTCTGTCGGTATTGAGTTCTGTTTTTGTAGATATGTACCGAGCCAAAGTGGCCGCCGAAAGCGGACAATCTCTGGAAACCCTTGCCAACGATTTACAATACGGCCGCCGCAGTTTTTTGCTGAAAAATGCCTCTATGCGGGCTTCCCGCTACCGTATTGATACCCTGCGGCGTATGCTGCAAATGATTTTGGAAGCGGATATCGCCTTAAAAAGCAAGCCGTATGACCGGCAAATTCTATTGGAAACCCTGTTGGCTCGGCTGATGACCGAAACGAAAAAACAGCGTTGATGACTGTCAACCGCATGAATGAGGTGGCCTGATTGATTACCATCAAAGAAGCCGTCATTGTTGAGGGAAAATACGACAAAATAAAGCTGTCCCAGTTCATTGACGGACTGATTCTGACGACCGAAGGCTTTGGCGTGTTCAAGAATCGGGAAAAACAGCAGCTGATCCGTCATTTAGCGAAGGTACGGGGACTGTTGGTGCTGACCGACAGTGACGGAGCCGGCTTTGTGATACGCAGTTTTCTCAAGGGCATTGTGCCGCCTGAACAGGTCAAACACGCCTATATTCCCGATGTATTCGGCAAGGAAAAGCGAAAAACAGCCCCTTCCAAAGAAGGCAAATTAGGGGTGGAAGGTATTTCGGAGGAACTCCTGCGGGAAGCTATCCTTCGTTCCGGTATATCCTGTACCGTCACGGAAGAAAAGCAAAAGCCGCCGGCCGCCATCACGAAAACCGATTTGTATGTCTTAGGGCTGTCCGGCTGTGCCAAAGCCGCAGAAAATCGGGATCGGCTGAAACAGCGTCTGCACCTGCCGCAGCAGTTGAGTCCCAACTCCCTGTTGGCGGTGCTGAACTGTCTGATGACACGGGAAGAACTGATACAGCTGATGGAAAGTGAAGGAGCGTGAGCATGATATGTGGAGAGTAACGCTGTTAGGCACCGGCGGCACCATGCCGCTGAAAAACCGCTGGCTGTCCAGCTGTCTGCTGTCCTATAACGGACATTCGATTTTGGTTGACTGCGGCGAAGGCACACAAATCGCCCTGAAATGGGCCGAACAGAAAGCCAAGCCCATTGATACCATTTGCTTCACGCATTTTCACGCCGACCACATTTCCGGCCTGCCGGGGTTTCTGCTCACACTGGGAAATGAAGGCCGTACCGACCCCTTAACCATCATCGGGCCTGTCGGAGCGGAGCGTTATGTGAAAGCTCTTTGCCTGATTGCTCCGAACCTGCCGTTTGATATTTGTGTCCACGAAGTCACGTCCGATGACACGGTCCATCAAGCGGAATCCATTACCATTCGGCCGTTTCGTGTCCGTCACGGTGTCCCCTGTCTTGGCTATAGCTTTACCCTGCCCCGTGCGGGTCAGTTTGACTGCGAAAAAGCCCGTTTGAACGGCGTACCGCTCCGCATCTGGTCACATTTACAGCATCACGGTGCGATAGATTACGAAAGCCGTCACTACACTCCTGACATGGTACTGGGACCGCCCCGCAAAGGCTTGAAGGTCACCTTCACAACCGATACCCGTCCCGTGGAAAACATCGTCCGCTTTGCCGCCGACAGCGACTTATTCATTTGTGAAGGAATGTTCGGTGAAGAAGACAAGCGTGACCGTGCGTTGGACACCTACCATATGTTATATACCGAAGCGGCACAAATGGCTCAGCGAGCCAAGGTTCGGCGGCTCTGGCTCACACATTTCAGT
The DNA here is from genome assembly GCA_902803125.1 of uncultured Ruminococcus sp. Classification (GTDB taxonomy): domain Bacteria; phylum Bacillota; class Clostridia; order Oscillospirales; family Acutalibacteraceae; genus UBA1213. The sequence continues at coordinate 165 of CADCOZ010000136.1, read as the reverse complement.
CCCTCCATGCCCGACCCCGAAGAGTTCCTGCCGCTGGCCGCCGCCATCTTCCCTGCCGCCGAATGCGGCTTTGACGGCAAATCTATTGACCTTGCCTATGAAACGATATAAAAAAAGCCTCGGTATTCGTCAGAACGAACACTGAGGCTTTTCGCATTTTGGCAG
>CADCOZ010000135.1 GCA_902803125.1 uncultured Ruminococcus sp. | reverse complement strand
GCATTGGATTCAAATATTATTCATTATTCACTATTCACTATTCATTATTCACTATTACCCTATTACCCTCCTACCGTGTTAGCGAAACCGACAATCAGCGGCATGGTGATGACGGACAACAATGTGGAAAGGGTAACTAAATTGACCGACAGGCGGGCATCGTTGTCGAATTTAGCGGCAAACATGGTTGTGGCGGCCGCCGCCGGTGCAGAAGCGGCGATGACACAGGTAATCAGAACAGTGCCACGCACACCGCACAGCATCATGCCGCCGAAAGCCAGCAAGGGTATGACCACCAAACGGAACAGCACACAGAGAAAACTCTTAACGTCCCGAAAAGCATCCAACAGTTTGGTTTGTGAAAGATAATAGCCGATAATCATCATGGGCAGGGGGGTATTGAGATTAGCCAAAAAGCGGATAGGCTTGCCAATGATGTCCGGCACGGGCAGGGATGTCAGGAAAATAATCAGTCCCACTGCCATGCCGATAAGGCAGGGATTGAGCAGAATCTTTTTGGCTGACAGCGATTGTTTATCGCCGCTGGAAAGCCACACGCCGAACGTCCACATGACAATATTAAAGATAACAATGTAGACAGCTCCGAAAAAAACACCGTCCGAACCTAAAATGGCCTGCTGCATGGGCAGTGACATATAGCCGCAGTTGGAGAAAATGACGGCAAAGCGGTAAACACGGCTGCGTTCGGGCTTGCTGTCATGGAATACCAGCATGGCGATGACAATCGACACGATATGAATACAAAGAGCGGCGGCCGCTGTTACGAGCAGTTGACCGAGCATAGCGGGGTCAAACGCTCGTATGAAGTTATCAATAATCACGCAGGGACAAACGATATACAGAACAATATCGGTAATTGCTTTGACTGTCTTATCAGTAAGCATTTTGATTTTGCCGCATAAAAACCCGACAGCAATCAGTATAAACAGTTCCAGCACCTGTGTGCCGACCGTTAAAAAATTCTCTCCCATGTTTTTCCTTCCTTATTAGCGGCTGTATCAAAGCCTGCTTTTGAAATCTTCATAGCCGAACTGTTTGAGCAGTTCGATTCGGTTATCGGTATGTAACAGATAGATAGACGGCAGAGGCATTCCGTTGAAGGTGTTGTTCTTGACCATCGTATACATGGCCATGTCGGTGAAAATCAGCTTGTCCCCGACAGAAAGCGGTCGTTCAAAAGAATAATCCCCGATAACATCCCCCGCTAAACAGGTGGGTGCGCCTAAACGATAGGTATAGGGCAGCACCTGCGGTTCCTCGGCCCCGATGATAGACGGACGGTAAGGCATTTCCAACACATCGGGCATATGACAGGCAGCTGAGGTATCGACAATGGCAATATCCATACCGTTGTGAATAATATCCAGCACGGTGCAGACTAAATAACCGGCATGGATGGCCACCGCTTCCCCCGGTTCTATATAGATTGTCAAGCCGTATCGCTCCTGAAAATGTCGGATACAGCGCAGCAGTCTTGGCACATCATAGTTTGGCAGGGTAATATGGTGACCGCCGCCGAAATTCAGCCATTTCATTCGGGAAAGATACTGACCGCATTTTTCTTCCACCACTGCCAGAGTGCGTTCCAGCGTATCGGCTCCCTGTTCACAGAGGGTATGAAAATGCAGGCCGCTGATACCGTTCAAATCAGCCTCTTTCAGCTGGTCAACGGGAATCCCCAGACGGGAACCCTCGATACAAGGATTGTAGATAGCAGTCTTGATTTCGGAATACGCCGGATTGATACGCAGGCCAAAGGAAATTTCCGGATGCTCGGCGGCCTTCCTGCGGAAATGCTCCCACTGGCTCAGAGAGATAAAAACAATATGGTCACAGATTTGTGTCAGGCGGTCAAAATCTTCCTCTTTATACGCCGGTGCATAGACGTGAACCTCTCGGTTTCCCATCTCCTCACGGGCTAAGCGGGCTTCATACAGACCGCTGGCCGTGGTGCCGCTGAGGTAGCGGGCTATCAGCGGATAGACATGGTAAGCAGAAAAGGCTTTTTGTGCCAGCAGAATATGACAGCCTGTCTGCTGTTCGACCTCCTGCAAAATGGCAAGGTTATGCACAAGGGCTTCTTCATCCATCACATAACAGGGTGTCGGACAATTC
>CADCOZ010000134.1 GCA_902803125.1 uncultured Ruminococcus sp. | reverse complement strand
GTTTTTCAAAATGCCGTGGATGAACCCGTCCGATATCATCGCACCGCCGGCTTGGGTCAGCAAAACGATATGGTACCAAATCATGCCCGACCGTTTTTGCCGTGCCAAAGACACGCCCCCTGACCCCAAGTTCATTCCGTGGGGACAGAAAAAATATTTCGGCTTTAACCATACCTACGGCGGCAACCTGAAGGGCATTACCGAACGCCTGCCTTATTTACAGCAGCTTGGCATTAACGGTCTGTATTTTACGCCAATTTTCTTGTCGGACAGCTACCACAAATACAATACCTTTGATTACCGGAAAATTGACCCCGATTTCGGCACGGAAGACGATCTGCGGGAGTTGGTGCAAAAAGCCCACGAAGCAGGGATTCGGGTCATGCTGGACGGTGTTTTTAATCACTGCGGCACCGCTTTCTTTGCGTGGCAGGATGTTGTCCGCCGTCAGAAAGCTTCTCCTTACTATGATTGGTTCTTTATCAATCAGGACGACTTTTTGCAAGACCGATTCGATACCGCCGATGGCCGCTATTATACCTTCTCTTTTTGGGCGGGAATGCCAAAGCTCAATACCAACCATCCGGAAGTCATTCGCTATTTTTCGGAAATTTGTTCCTACTGGGTCAAAGAATGGGACATTGACGGCATTCGCTTTGATGTGGGCGATGAAGTATCCCATACCTTCCTGAAAGCCCTGCGGCAAACCCTTAAACCGCTGAAGCAGGATTTATTTCTGCTCGGTGAGATGTGGTTCGATGCCCAGAACTGGCTGGACGGTACCGAATATGACTCCGTGATGAACTATCCGCTGAGCAGCTGTATCAATGACTTTTCACGTTATACCAACATGACAGCGAATGATTTCATGAAAGCACTGAACCGCTGTTTGGTGATGTACCCCGAACAGGTCACAGCGGTGCTGTTTAACTTTTTAGATACACACGATACCGTTCGTATTGCCGAACAGTGCGGCGGGAATATCCATTTGCTCCTGCAAAAGCTGACCCTGCTGTTAACCCTGCCCGGTACACCCTGCCTATACTATGGAACGGAAATTGCTCTGCGGGGATACCGTGAGCGGGACAACCGCCGCTGTATGCCGTGGGACGCTCTTGAACAGGGAACCTACGATGACGTTTTAACGGAAGTCAAAAAACTGCTCCGTCTGCGGCACGAATACCCCGCTCTGCAAAGCACTGCCATTACTTTCCTGCCAAACGAAAAAGCCGTCCGCCTGCTGCATTACCGCCGTCATGCCAACGGTCAGGGCAAGGATATTGGCGTGGTCATCAACGGGGCCGACACCGACGTTCCTTTGACGGTTGAAGGCAAACTCCTGTACGCCGACCGCTTTGACGGTCAAACACTGTGGCCTGATGGGACGATTATTTATGAATACAGCTAAACAAGAACCGCCCGCCGTACCGCCGCCAAAACTCAGCCTTATGCGGCTGGCTTGGCCGATACTGGTGGAAACCCTGCTGTTCATGATGCTTGGTTTTGTGGACGTTTTTGTCCTGAGCCGTTACGATGACTTGGCGGCTTCCGGCATCAGCACCGCCAATCAGGCGGTATCCGTACTGACGATAGTATTCACGGTATTTTCGAGTGCCGGCGGTATTTTAATCACACAGGCACTCGGAGCCGGTCAGCGTCAGACAGCTTCCCGCATCGCCGCCTTATCCATTGTCCTGCACTTTATCGCCGGTTCGATTGTCAGCCTTCTGCTGATGTTCTTCAGCGAACCGATTCTGGTCTTTATCGGTGCCAAAGGGGAAGTCCTCTCTCATGCACAGGAGTATCTTTCCATTGTTGGCGGCTTTATGTTTTTGCAGGCCGTTTTGAATGCGATGTCCGGCATTTTCCGCAGTCACGGTCAAACCAAGCACCCGATGTTCATCACCGTTGGCATGAACCTGCTGAACACCTCTCTGGATGTTCTGTTAGTGCCGGGACTGCTCGGTTTCCCGAAAATGGGGGCCGCCGGTGTAGCCGTTGCCACGGTCATCAGCCGCACTATCGGAACCGTCATCATGGCGGTACTGCTGTTTCGCCGTATCGAAAAGCCCTCTGCCTTTCGTTTACTCCGTCCGTTTCCCCGCCGTGACCTGCTTCTGTTTTTCCGTTTAGGTCTTCCGGCGGCTCTGGAAACCTTTCTCTATAATCTCTCTCAGCTGGTCATCACGTCCATTGTTCTGAACTGCCTGACCGAACAGGAATTGGTCGCCAAAACCTACATACAGAACATCACCGTTTTATTCTATATTTTCTCCGTATCCATGGGACAGGCCGGACAGATCATTGTCGGTCACCAAGTAGGTGCCAAGCAATATACGCTTGCCCAACAAACCGGCTTTCATGCCTACAAAATCGCCCTCTTCACCGCCCTGACAGTATCCCTGCTGGGCATTGTCCTGCGGGTGCCGCTCATTTCTATTTTTACGGACGATCCCACTGTCATCTCTCTGGCCGCCAACATCTTTCTGGTCAACTTTTTTCTCGAATTTGGGCGTACCACCAATTTAGTGCTGATTGCCTGTCTGCGTGGTGCCGGCGATGTCTTTTACCCTACCGCCTGTGCCATTTTCTCCAACTGGCTGTTAAGTGTTGGCGGCTCTTATCTGCTCTCGGTTGTCTTTGGCTGGGGACTTTACGGCCTATGGATTGCCATAGCCGCCGATGAATGTTTCCGTGGCCTTCTCATGCTGGCCCGCTGGAAAGGCTCCCGCTGGCACCGCTTTTCCGCCAACCCTCCGTCTTAATGAGTGTTGGAGGGCTTTGCCCTCCAAACCTCCCACCAGGGGCTTTGCCCCTGGACCCCACCAAGGGCTCTGCCCTTGGAACCCGTTG
>CADCOZ010000133.1 GCA_902803125.1 uncultured Ruminococcus sp. | reverse complement strand
TTGGTGCCTGCTGCTAACAGAAAAGCGCCCATGCTGGCGGCCATACCCATGCAGATTGTGGAAACGTCACACTTGATATACTGCATGGTATCGAAAATGGCCATACCGTCTGTAACGGAACCGCCGGGGCTGTTGATATACAGGCTGATATCCTTAGAGGCATCCTGTCCCTCCAGATACAGCAGCTGTGCCACAATCAGACTGGCTGTTACGTTGTTCACTTCTTCGGTAAGCATGATAATTCTGTCGTTCAGCAAGCGGGAATAGATATCATAAGAACGCTCGCCTCTGTTGGTTTGTTCAATGACATAAGGTATTGTTGCCATCATTGATCCCTCCGTTTCATTTATTCAAAGAATGGACTGTTCTTCTACCGTTTATACAAAGCGGCACCAACGTACATCAGCGGCACCGCTTTGTTTTTCAGCGGTTTTGCGGATAAAAGAACAGCTGTTTATTCGGCTGTATCATCGGCCGGTGTTTCGGTTTCCGCTTCGGCTGTTTCAGCTTCAGCTTCCACAGCAACGGCGGCTTCCTTGACCAGTTCCAGAGCCTTTTCCACATCTAAATCACCGGCAACATCGTTCGGTGCAAAAGCGGCTTTGACTCTTTCCACCGGCACACGGTAGAGTTCGGCCAGTTCGTTATACTTATTCTCCACTTCCTCCTCGGTAGCCGAAATGCCTTCCAAGGCGGCGATCTTCTTCAGTGCCAGTCTGACTTCTACCTGAGAAACGGCTCTGTCACGATAGGTTTCACGCAGAGAGGCCTCTGTCAGGCCGGTATACTGCATATAGGTATTGATATCCAGACCCTGTGAACGCAGGTTCATGGCGAACTCATCCACCAAGTTATCAATCTGGTTCTCATACATCGCTTCCGGTACCTCGGCCTGCATCAGTTCACGCAGCTTTGCGGCAATCTGACGTTCTTTATCGGCATCGGCTTCGTCCTTGCGATCCTGCTCCAACTTGGCTCTGAGGTCGGCTTTATATTCCTCAACGGTGTCAAATTCGCTGTGATCCTTTACGAATTCTTCATCGAGTACGGGAAGTTCCTTTTCCTTGATTTCGTGCAGATTGATTTCAAACTGCACCGCCTGACCCTTCAGGTTTTCGGCCTGATAATCTTCCGGGAAAGTAACATCAATGGTAAACTCTTCGCCGGCGTTGTGGCCAACGATTTGATCTTCAAAGCCGGGAATGAACGAACCGCTGCCCAGGGTCAGGCTGTAGTTCTCGGCCGAACCGCCTTCAAAAGCCACGCCGTCCAGCAGGCCCTTGAAATCAATGACGGCCACATCGCCGTTCTGAGCCGCTCTGCCTTCCACGGTCACCATACGGCCGCTTCTGTCCAGTATCTTCTGTACTTCGGCTTCTATGTCCTCATCGGTGACCTCTGCCGGCTTTTCTACATAGGTGATGCCCTTGTAGCCTTCAATGGTCACTTCCGGTTCTGTGGTGACAACCACCTTCAGGGTGGCACCGTCTTTGCCGGCTTTCTCTACGTCTAAATCAACTCTGTCCTTGACAACCGTCAAACCGGCTTCTTCCACGGCTGCGGCCACGACCTGCGGATACAGATCCTTCAAAGCATCTTCATAGAAAACGCCTTCGCCATATTCTTTCTCAATGATGGAGCGGGGGGCCTTGCCCTTACGGAAGCCGGGAATAGAAATTTTCTTGACCTGTCTTTTATAGACCGCATTGACCGCTTTCATAAAGGTATCGCCGTCAATTTCAATGACCAGCTCATAGCGGTTGGTGTCTACTTTGGTTGATGAAATAAGTGCCATTTTATGATTCCTCCATTAAATCTGAAAATCAAGTGCTATTATAGCACATCTTTACCCGATTATCAAGTTTGTATTGCCTTTTTTTTCGGGAATTTTCTGTCAAAATCAGGGATTTTTAGCATATCTTATCCGGAAAGCGTAAAATTTTACAGAACCGCCAGCGGCACAAAGCCTAAATAGTCGCAGGCAATCAGCTTAAACTGTATGCCGTACCGTTCCCCGATAAAGGCTTTTTTGGCCGCAGAACCGCCGTGAATATGCCCGTAGAAGCATTTTTTGATGCCGTATTCCGTCAGAACGCTCAGGATTTCCTCACATTCCATATCGTTATAAATCGGCGGATAGTGCAGAAAAACAATCGGTTCATAGCCGGCGGCCACCGCCGGTTCAATGGACATTTTCAGCCGCCCGACCTCCCGCTTCAAAATCAGCATATCGGCATCGGTTTCGGCATCATAAAACCAACCCCGTGAACCGCACAGAGCCAGTCCGTCCCGCACATAAAAGTTATTGTGCAGAATGGACAGCGTTGTAAAGCCCTGTTCGGCGATATATTTATCCATCTTGCTTTTGGTTGTCCACCAATAGTCATGGTTGCCCTTCATCAGGAGTTTCTGTCCGTTGAGCGCATCAATAAAGGAAAAATCCGCTGCGGTATCAGTCAGCTTCATCGCCCACGAGATATCGCCGGCAATCACCACGGTATCGGACGGCGTGACAAGCTGCTGCCAACGCTGCTGTATCCGTTCGGTGTAGTTCGTCCAGCCGTGAAACACGTCCATCGGCTTATCTGTCCCAAAGGACAGGTGCAGATCCGCTATTGCATAAACCGCCATGACCGGTGCCTCAGCCGATGGAAAGGCTGTTCAATACCGTCTGCGGCATTTCGTCCACACGGCACGTCAGCGTGAAGCGAACCTCTGCCTCACGGAGTGCCGACAGCGGAGCCGGCACCGGTGTTTTGGTCTGTGCCGAAAGGGCTTCTACCATCGCAAATTCATCGGCGGGCAGGGATTCCTCACTGACAGCCTCCAACACGCTCTTGGCGAACTTATAGGGGCTGGCCGTAGAAGCCAAAATAGCAGGCGTATGGTCACCGGTTTCGGCCGCATACTGCTGATACACATGAACCGCCACGGCTGTATGGGTATCACAGAGATAGTTTTCTTCCTGATACAGGTCGTGAATGGTCTTTTGGGTCTGTTCGTCATCGCAGTAACCGCCATAGAACAGCTCTGTCAGCTTCTGCTTCACGTCCTCGTCAACGGTATACTGACCGTTTTCGGACAGTTCCCGCATCCAGCCGGCTACCTTTTCAGCGTTGCCGCCGGTCAGGTGATAAAGCAGTCTTTCCAGATTGCTGGACACCAAAATATCCATGGACGGGGAAATCGTGGTATAGAAAGTTCTCTTTTTATCATAGGTGCCGGTTTTGATGAAATCGGTCAGCACGTTGTTGGCATTCGACGCACAGATAAACTTTTTAACCGGCAGTCCCATGTTCATGGCATAGTAGGACGCTAAGATA
>CADCOZ010000132.1 GCA_902803125.1 uncultured Ruminococcus sp. | reverse complement strand
GGCGAGTCGGTGGTCATTGTCGGCTTAGGGATGCTGGGCTTGTTTGGGGTTCAGATTGCCAGAGCCTGCGGTGCTTTGCCGCTGATCGGTGTTGGCAACCGTGCCATACGCCAGCAAAAAGCCCGTGAATTTGGGGCTGACTACGTGTTTTCGCCGGACGAAAAGGATATTGTCAAAAAAATACAGGATATTACAGCCGATACCAGTGTGGTCAGGGGTGCCAGCGTGATTATCGAAACATCGGGAACGATGGCAGGCCTTCAGTTAGCCCTGCGGTATGCGGCTTCTCATGCCAGAGTGGTGCTGACGGGCTGTAACCGTGTTTGCGAAGAACCGATTGATCTTTATCAGTACATTCACCGCAAAGGTGTCAGTATGATTGGCGCACACGGCCAGACACGGCCGCTGTATAACTCTTCTGCGGGTAATTTTACGGCCAGGAGAGATTATGTTACGCTGTTGGGCTTGATGAAGGACGGGCGTATTCGTCCTTCGGGGATTTTCTCGGAATTGGCCAAGCCGGAGGACGCACCGCAGGTCTATCACCGCTTACTGACGGACAGAGAATTCCCGCTGGGCGTGGTGTTCGACTGGACAAATTATTGAGGTTTTTTGTTGATGGAAAGGGTTTCGTGTTTTTGAAAATAAGGAGTTAAATCAAAATTTGAAAAAGTAAGGATTTGTTGAACGTGTATGATTTAGGACTTTACGGACTTTGGAGTCAGTGCAATTACGGCAGTATGATTGCCTATTATGCGCTGCATCAATATCTGACAAAGCAGGGGTGTCAGGTACTGATGTTGGAGCTGCCCGCCATGGGTGGGGCTCCGCTCTATGAGCATGGGTGGACCCACGCAAGACGCTTTGCAGAGGAACATTATGCGATTAGCCATGTGTATAGCCCTGAGGATATGTGGAAGTATAATAATATGTGTAAGCAGTTTCTGCTGGGGCCGGATCAGCTGTGGAATTTTGGTGTCAGCAGAAACTACGGCAGGAGCTTTTATTTTGATTTTGTGGAGGATTTCAAGCCGAAATTGGCCTATGCCACCTCTTTTGGTCATGAAATAGATTTTACGCCGGAAGAAGAAAAGCGGGATATTAAAAGACTGCTGGAACGCTTTGATGCCATTGGCGTGAGAGAAGACGACAGCATTCGGCTGTTGTCGCAGTATGGCGTGGAATCGCAGCAGGTGATAGATCCGATGTTTTTACTGCCGCCTTCGGTGTATGAAGCGTTAGCGGATAAGGCGTGGATACGGCCGCAGGGAGATTTTGTAGCGGCGTGTATTTCAGACCCGACACCCGAAGCAGCCGAATGTGTTCGAGCCTTGTCTGAGCAGTACGGCCATATACCAGTGATACCGATTTTGGACGGTAATGCCCGTGAATGGGAAGAAAAAAAGGAGCGGCTGGGCTATGATGTGCCGGAAAACGTGCAGTTAGAGGATTTGGTGTATGCACTGCTTCATGCGAAGGTGATTATAACGGATTCCTACCATGCCACTTGTCTGGCGATCCTGTTCCATAAGCCGTTTATTGCGATACCCAATCAGTTCAGAGGTTACAGTCGTTTTGATTCGCTGGCCAGACTGCTGCCGCTGCAGGACCGGTATTGCTATTATGACGCTGAAAGAATCCGACAGGGAGCCTATAATTACCTGCCCGATTTTTCTGTCATAGATACTGTGATAAGAGAGCAGGCCGCCATCAGTGAACAGTGGTTAGCTGAGAATATAGATTGATAGACGATGAGGAGTGGATGGTATGGCAAAAAAACATAAGAATCGTGTTGCCAAGAGTACCTACTCAAAGCAGCAGAAAATAAAAGAAGCACTGCTGAATGAACAGCTCAGACGGATGAATACTACCCGTCCCGCAGCCGCAGAACAGCCTGCACCGACCGTCACAGAGCCGATACCGGAGCCTGTACCGGCGTTCGTGGAGCCTATTCCGGAGCCGATACCGGAACCCATGCCGGAACCGATGCCGGAACCCATGCCGGAACCCATGCCGGAGCCTGTGCCGGAACCCATGCCGGAACCCATGCCGGAACCTGTACCGGAGCCGATGCCGGAACCTGTGCCGGAAGTCATAGAGCCTGTTCCTGAGCCGGAACCGGAGCCAGTGGCACCGCCGAGGGTCTATCATGCGTTGTTGGAAACGCTGTGGTTCGGTTTGGATTACGGCAGTATTCTGACCGCCTTTGCGATGACGAGAGCCTTACAGCAGTTAGGTTGGGAAGCCTCTTTGATGAATAAGCCGACGGCGTTGTGGACAGAGCATTATGATGACCCGAATAATATTGCGGGTAAGTTTATCTATAAATACTGTCAGGTGGAGCCGATTGTCCGCAGAGCTAAAGACCTGAACGATATGGTTCAGCGGTCAGATGCAGTCATTGTCGGTTCGGATATCATCTGGAGTTATGATGTCTGCACACGGGAAACCCACTATCATTACTATCTGGACTATGTGGCAGACGACAAGAAAAAAATCAGCTATGCCACCTCTTTTGGCTTCAATTTCTCAGGACCCTTCGGCGAAGAACTGAAAACCTGTGCTAAGTTTTTACAGCGGTTCAATGCTCTGTCTGTGAATAACTTCCATAACCTTGATATCCTGCGGGAACGTTTCGGTTTGCAGGGTGAGATTGTTCTGGATCCGGTGTTCCTGTGCGATAAATCACAGTTTGAAGCCGCTGCCGCCCAAGCTCCGTGTATTCCGGATGAATCGGACGACTCCTTTATCTTTACATATATCAAATACGGTACCCCCCGCAAGCGTGAGTTTGTGCTGAGAGGCAACGATATTCTGACCCCGAACCACTATAGCCCGATGCGGAGCTTTATCAATATCAATACGTTCCCCGAATCCCGTGAAAAATTTGGGCTGGAAGTGGCGTGGCACATTACGGTGGAGGACTGGCTGTATTATATGCAGCACAGTGAATTTGTCATTACCGATGATTACTATGGCGTATGCTTTGCCATCATCTTCAACAAGCCGTTTGTGTTTATTGAGTCGGTTGCTTATGAAGGCATGAACAACGTGAAGGCATTGTTATCCTCTCTGAATTTAGAGGAACGCATTGTGCATACGGAAGACGACTACAAAAAGAAAGAGTATCTGTTCCGTCTGCCGGTCCGCTATAAGAAGGTCAACCGTCTGCTGGACATCATGAAAACCCAGTCGATGGATTGGCTGAAAAAAGAACTTGCCAGATCTACGGAGGAGGTACAGTAATGGGGAATGTCAGATTCAAATTACAGAACATCATCATTGAGAATAACCGCAGTCTGGAAGAGCATTGGTGGATGATGTACCGCGGCGACCGTTTTAAGTATGATAAGCTGATTTCGGCGCATACCCTGCCGGCCGGTGCCTTTGTGGAGTTCTTTACCTATTTCAATACCTGTTCGGTGGCCAAGTGGCGGAAATATACGAAAGCAACGAGCATTTCGCTGAACCTGACCTGTCAGGGACATTTCCGCATTCAGATGTTCGGCCACTATACGGACGGCAACGACATCAGCAAGGAAACCTTTGAGCCAAGAGAATATGACTTGGCGGAAAAAACCGAAATCAGCCTTTCCATTCCGAATGATATCAGAAGCTCCGTGGTGGGCTTCCAGATTGATGTACTTAAGCCGGAAGATGAGGAGGAAGAGGAAGATACCACCGAGCCGGCCTTCTATCTGTACGAGGGCAATTGGACAGCCCTGATTGACAGCAGTCTGATCAACGATATTCGTATTGCCCTGACAACGGTTACATTCAAGAAGGAAGAATACATTACCAGCAATATGGCTTTACTGGAGCGGGAACTGTTCTATACCGATGAACCCGCCAAGAACCATATCAAGGTGCGGATTATCGACAATGGCCGTACCCTTGACCCCGAAGATTTTGAAAGCGACTTTATGGAGCTGGTGCCGAACGAAAACACCGGCGGTTCCGGCGGCTATACCAGAGGCATGATTGAAGCCATTAACGATGAGAAGTTCAATCCCACTCATGTATTGCTGATGGACGATGACGTGTTGGTACTGCCGGAAGCCTTTGTTCGCACCTATTCGCTGTTGGCTTTGCTGAAGCCCGAATATGACGAACGCTATCTGAGCGGTGCGATGCTGTATTATGAACGCATGAACGTACAGCATGAAGATATCGGTTTTGTGCATGATGACGGTTCCTATGGCCCGAATAAGCCCGACTATGAAATGCACCTGTGGGATGCCGTGCTGAAGAATGAGCAGGAAATCAAGTACCATGCCAATTCGTATGCGGGCTGGTGGTACTGCTGTGTACCGGTTAAGAAAATTGACCGCAATCATCTGCCGGTGCCGCTCTTTATCCGTGGCGATGACGTTGAATTCAGTCTGGCCAACAATGCCGAATTCCTGACCCTGAACGGTATCTGTATTTGGCACAGAGGCTTTACCACGAAGTTCAATGCTTGTCTGGAGCTGTATATGGTACACCGCAACAGCTTGATTATCCAAGCGATGAGCGGCATTTGCAAGAACATTGACTTCATTAAGCGTATTGACGGCTTCTTCTGGAAAGAGCTGTCCCGACTGGCATATAATAACGCAGAACTGCTGTTGGATGCCGTGGAGGAATTCTGTGACGGCCCTGAGTTCCTGTTCTCGCCGCAGGGCGAACAGATTATGCGGGCTCACGCCAAAAAGAATGAGGTCATGCTGCCGGCGGCTTCGGCGTATCGGGATATTCCGGTTGATTTCGACAGCATTTACCGCAAGAGCGAAACACCGCTGACCGATAAAGAGCAGAAGCGTTATGAAAAGACGTGCAACGGTCAGACACTGCCGAATTCTGCCCTGAAGGATACGATTGCAGTCATCGCTTATGACTGGTATGATGACCCGGCCAAGCAGTATATGGCCAAAGAGATTTTGGCGGTCAACGCCTTTGACCGTACGGCTCATCTGCGTACCCGTGACAAAGCCCGCTTCAAAGAGTTAGTGGCTCGTCACAAGCGTGTCATGACCTACTATTATGCCCACAAGGAAGAAATCGAACAGCGTTATGTGGAAGCCGGCAAGACCCTTAAAACAGAAGCCTTCTGGCGTACCTACCTCCATATGTAATATGTCCTGAGCGGGACAGAAATATCGTTTACGAACCGAAAAGCGGGTTCCTTTTGAGAATGAATCATCAAAAGGAACCCGCTGATTATTTTGTTACGGTTTGTACCGCTGGATTTTACGGTCACTGCCGCTGTTGTTTCTTCTTTTTGGTAATATGAGCGGAAATACAGATAATAACAATGATTGCTGTGATAAGGCCGCCGAAGGTGGCCAGAATAATTCCCACGGATTTGAGATCCTGTTCGGTAGCGCTAACGATGCTGACATCGACCTTCGTATAGGAAGCCTTTTGGCGAATGGAGAGATGGGAGTCCTCTGAAACTGTCGGTTCCGGTTCCGAAAGGATTGACTCGGACTCCGAAAATTCCCACTCCGATGCGGAGGGCTGTTCGGTATCGGTCAGGGCATAGGCGTTATCCGCGCCGAAGTTCACAATGACTTCACATTGTTGAAGTACTTCGTTGCCTTCGCCGATGGTGAGCTGCTTCCAATCGGCTTCGGTGCCTTTGAAGCAGATTTGATGCAGGCTGTCACAGCCCCGCAAAGCGTCTTGTTTCAGTTCCCGACATTCTGCGTCAATTTCGAGGGAGCGTAAACTGATACAGCCGTCAAAGGCGTATGGTTCCACGGTAACGGTATGCTGACCCAGAAAAGCGTAGAGCAGACCCGTACAGTTCTGAAAGGTTCTTTCCCGCACTACCGCAGTCTGATCCGGCACGTTAACACTTTCCAAGCTGTCACAGCCGGCAAAAGCACCGGCACCGATATCGGTGACATAGTTGGTAAAGACAAATTCCTGCATGGTCTTGTTGTTCATAAACGCACTGTCATCAATAAGCGTAATGGTAATACCATTGTACCGCAGAGGCATTTTTACTTTTGTGTCAGAACCGGTATAGCCCTTGATGATGGACTTGCCGTTTTCCGTTACTTCACAAAGAAAATCATTATCATCGGCGTGAACAACGAAAACGGCCGAGAACAGTCCCGTGAGCAGAACCATCAGCCATAAAAGGACACGACTCATTTTTAGATGCTTGAAAGGTAGTTTGTTCATCAGTAGCACCACGATTTTAGTGAATAATGAATAATGTTGATTTAGGTCAAGTTAGCGATTTTTGGAAGGGGGTTTGGGGGAGTCTCGCCTGTCGGCTCGGTCCGGTCGCTTTGGCCTTGCGGCCAAGGTCTCCACCGGAG
>CADCOZ010000131.1 GCA_902803125.1 uncultured Ruminococcus sp. | reverse complement strand
CTCCGGTGGAGACCTTGGCCGCAAGGCCAAAGCGACCGGACCGAGCCGACAGGCGAGACTCCCCCAAACCCCCTTCCAAAAATCGCTGACTTGACCTAAATCAGCATTATTCTTTAATTCTCTCGAAATTCGCTGTGCTGTTGTCTTTCAAGGGATGAATTAGGAAATACTGCTCACAATAGAATGGCCTGAACAGGCATGAAAAATACCGCAGAAGGATACCGAATGACAGGTTACTCTTCTGCGGTATAATTGTTTTGGAAGGACAGCGGCAGTCTTTTCGCTTGGTCGGAAAACCCCAACAGATAATCTGAGGAAATGTCAAGGGCTTGGCAAATCTCAATCAATGTACCAATCTTCATCTCGTCCTCGCCCGATTCATACCGGCTGTATTGGGACTGCTTCATGTTCAGCCGTTCGCATACGTCCTTTTGCCGAAGATTTCGGAGTAGTCTGACTTCTTTGAGTCGGGGTAAATAATACACAAAAACCCATCCTTTATATTATCTATTTCTACAATTTTATAATAAGTTGGCAAATTTATATTTACTTTTTAACCTAAAGGTTATATAATAGAATTGTAAAACTCCTGCACAGAAAATGAACCAATCTGTTGCAGAGAAAAAATATTAAAGGAGTGTTGGTTTATGTATAGTAATCAAGGGGGAAAGTTAATAACAGCTGCGATTGTTGTGATGGTTATAGGACTCGTTGTGTCTATATTAGGTGCATTCTGGTTATTCTTTCTGGCATCTGAATATCGTAATGTGCTTTTTGGTGTGCTTGCCATTCCCTTTCTTGGTGTCGGATTGCTTTGGACTTATGTGGTGAGTTTAGTGTTTTCTGCATTGGGAGAATTGGTGGAGAAAAGCACGAAATGTGAGCAGTATCTTTCTGAAATTTATAAAAATATGGGTGGTTCCGTTGCTGACAGTACGGAAGGAACCGGTTTTGTCAAGGTGTGTACTGCCTGTGGAACGAAAAATGATGCCTTGTCGTATACCTGTAAGAACTGCGGCATGGGACTGCCCCAAGCAACACCGGAGTCTGCATCGGCTGGAAAAGCAGGCGGTTTATCTTAAGTATAAGATTTGTCCGGAATGCGACACGCTTAATGATTACGACGCAAAAATCTGCACAGAATGCGGTCACAGCATTTGATACAAACATACGAACCATCCTTTCGCCGTACAGTGACAGTGCTGTACGGCGTTTTTTTGATGCGAAAAATTATCCGAATGTGAGCAGTCCCCAGCCGTATACAACACGAAACACGCAGAACAGATTGAAGCCAAAGGACACCGCTAACACAGCGGACAGCAACAGCTGTATCAAGCGATGCTGTGGAATCGGCAGGAGCAGAACCCGCAGACGGTACAAAAGAAGCAGAAGAATTGCCGCCGCACCATAGGGCAGAAGGGGCAGACCCATAAGCCCGCCGGCCGGCAGAAGATTCAGAAACAGCGTTAAAAGAATGGACAGATAAATCAGCAGGAATGTGCCGTCATAGAGGGTGGAAGCGGTCAGGGCGGAGAACATTTTTTTCATGCGGAAACCTCCTTTTGCAGGGAAACTGTTCGTTAGGGAAAGTATTGACAGAAACCCCGCTGTTATACAGCCGTGAAGGGGTGAAGGCAGGCGGGTGCCTGAAAAAAGGGTACAAAAAAGCGGCGGTCAAAAGGCCGCCGCTGTCTGCTGACAGATGGAATGGTTATGGTGCGATGGAGATGTCAATAGAGCCGGTAGAGGTGGAGAGGGTGCATTTCCCGCCGGACTGCGTATCGGGAACATGAACAGAACCGGTGGAGGTGGTGGCGGTGAATACTTTTTCGGAACGGAGGGTACCGCTGATACGGCCTGTAGAAGTTCTGATGTTCAGCTGACCGGCATCACAGCGGTCAAGGGAGATGTTTCCGGTGCTTCTTTCGATATCGAAAGTGTTGTCGGCGAGGACATTTTTCAGCGACACATTTCCGGTGCTTCCTTTGGAGTGGAGGTCTTGACAGGTCAGGTCTGTCAGTGTTGTCCGACCGGTGCTGACGCTGACCGAAAAGGTGTTGGTACAGGTGACCTTGTCGGCTTCAATCTGTCCGGTAGAAACAGACAGGGCAATCGTATCGGCTCGGACACCGTCAAGCCGAATACCTCCCGTGCTGGTGTGGATATTCAGCGAACCTTTGACAGAAGCACCGCAGGACACATTACCGGTACCGGAAGTAATGTCCGCACCGCCAAAGGAGAACTGATCGGAAAGGGAAACATTTCCCGTTTGGCTTTCTATCTTTAGGGCTTCATAGTATTCTGAGGGGAGATAGATGGTCATGGACAGGGTTGGCGAAAAGAACGTCAGATAATCGTACCATGAGCGTTGGTCTGCCATATGAATGGTCAATGTGCCGTTTTTCACCGATACTTGATGACGGGCTTTTTCTCTTTCGTCACACACGACCCGACATTGACCGTCCTCAGAGCGTTTGAACAGCACATCGGTTTCTTTGGTGCGGATATCAATATTGTCAAAGCTGTCGGGGACGGTGTAAGTATTGGTTTCGTATTTTGCGGTGCCGAGTTTGAAGATGTTAAAGCCGGCGATGATGAATGTGACAATAAACAATAGCAATCCTGCCGCTGTCAGAATAGCGGCAATTATCAGAACCTTTTTCATTTTGAGGTGTTCTCCTTTCCGGTTAAACGATTTTTAAGCCAAAGTCCTGTTTTTTTCGTCAGCCATACAATGCCTTTGGAAGCGGCGATACAGCCGAAGAGCAGGAACAGAGCCAGACCCGCACAGAATAGAGCCGCTCCTACCATAGCGGTGCCGGCCAGAGGAAATCCCTGCACATAATCCACCACAGCCGCCGCAAGGCCGCCAAGCGTACCCACCCAGAGCGAAATTTCGATGACCCATAAAGCAATAATCAGGACCCAAACAACGATATACAGGGACAGCACGACAGCCCCGAAGGCCGCCAACAGCGGGAACCACAGTGGAAACCCAAGAATGAGGAGAGCAATTTCGCCCCCACGGAGAGAGCGTTTGGACGTGACCGGTTCCGGAACGGACTTAATCGGCGGGGTATCCGCTATGGCTTGCGAAACAATCCTGCTGACCGAACCAATTCCGGCTACGGCTTCTTCCTCGCTGTAACCTTCTTCCATGCGGTCATCAATCATTTCTGCATAGAAGGCGATACGCTCGTTGATATCCTCCTGCGAAAGACCCGATAAACCGTTTCTCAATTCCTCCAGAAATGTTGCCTTATTCATAGGAATCCTCCTTTATTACAAACTGATAGAGGGAGATAACTTCCTTCCACTCTGTTTTGAACGCATCAATCCGCTGTAATCCTTTTTGGGTGATGTGGTAGTATTTGCGGAGTCGGCCGTCATGTTCGGCACTTCGCACGGTCAGCAGTTTGGCATTTTCCAGCCTTTTCAGGATTGTATACAGCGTTGACTCCGACAGTTCAATATACGGTTTCAAGTCTTTGATGATTTTATAGCCGTAGGAATCCGCATTTTTAATGGCCGCCAGTACACAAACCTCTAACAGTCCCCGTTTCAACTGAGCATCCATGCCTATACCTCCTTTTGTGTAATACATCATATCACGAAGCATATACTTTGTCAAGGGCATGACGAAAAAACGAAAATCCCTTTTGTTCTGTCACTCCCTTGGGGGAAACCTTTTTCTGGCGAAAAAAAGTTTTCCCCCAAACCCCTTTTCAAAATTCGCTGACTTTGACCTACGATAAACACAAAATGGATTTCCGCAGAAAAAACAGTACAGCGGCACGGTCAACGGATTAAATCAATTAAACCACCTTTACAAACGGTTGATTTTGCGGTACAATCTAATTAGCGTTGAGATGGAACAGACACTAAAAGGTTTTGCATGGAAAGCACCTGAAAGACAACAACACAAAAGTTTTTCGCAAGCTTTTCAAAGGCTTGCGGAGTCCGGAGGCAGAGCCTCTGGTGGGAGGTTTGGAGGGCAAATCCCTTCAACATCAAGGAGGGTTGGAAATGAAAGATGAAGAATATATGAGAAGAGCCATACTGCTGGCGGAGAAGGCGGGCGGTTTTGCGGCACCGAATCCGCTGGTGGGAGCGGTTGTTGTGAAAGAGGGACGGATCATAGGAGAGGGATACCACCGGCGGTGCGGAGAATTTCATGCGGAGCGGAATGCACTGCTGTCGCTGACGGAGAGTGCGGAAGGAGCGGTTATGTATGTAACGCTGGAACCGTGCTGTCATGTGGGACGAACACCGCCCTGTACGGACGCTATCATCGAGCATAAAATTGCCAAGGTTTTTATCGGATCCCGTGACCCGAACCCGCTGGTGGCGGGCAAGGGGGCGAAAATGCTGCGGGAACACGGCATTGACGTGCAGGAGGATTTTCTGCGGGAGGAATGCGATGCCCTGAATCCGATTTTCTTTCACTATATCACGACCGGTATGCCTTATGTGGCACTGAAATATGCGATGACGTTAGACGGAAAAATAGCCGCTTATACCGGTGCTTCTCAATGGATTACAGGAGAGGAAGCACGGCATCATGTGCAGACCCTGAGAAGCCGCTACAGTGCAATAATGGTCGGCATTGGCACGGTGCTGGCCGATGACCCGATGCTGAACTGCCGTTTGTCGGAAGCACATCAGCCTTTGCGGGTGGTGGCAGATACGCATTTGAGGATATCGCCCGAAAGCCGTTTGTGCCAAACGGCGAAAGATTTTCCTACCCTTGTGGCCTGTGTGACAGCCGAGCCGGAGAAGCGTCAGCGGTTGGAAGAGATGGGCGTGACGGTGTGTGAATGTCCGGCCGACAACGGTCATGTCTGTTTGCCGTTCCTGATGAAACAGTTAGCACAGCGGCACATCAGCAGTGTCATGATAGAAGGCGGCGGTCAGCTGAGTGAAGCGGCTTTGCACAGTGGCATTGTTCAGCACGTTTATGCGTATATTGCCCCGAAGCTGTTAGGTGGACGGGAGGCTAAAACACCGGTGGAAGGACAGGGAGCCGCTCACCCGGATCAGGCGGCTCTGCTCACTTACCGCAGGATGACCCGCTTGGGGGAGGATTGGCTGTTGGAATATGATGTGGAAAGGGGATTGGGCTAATGTTCACGGGGATTGTGGAAGAAATCGGTGAGATGGAAAGTATCCTGAGCGGTTCCCGTGCAGGCCGTCTGCGGATTCGTGCCAAAACCGTATTGGAACAGACGCACATCGGGGATTCTATTGCCGTGAACGGCGTTTGCCTGACG
>CADCOZ010000130.1 GCA_902803125.1 uncultured Ruminococcus sp. | reverse complement strand
TGGGGTCCAGGGGCAAAGCCCCTGGTGGGAGGTTTGGAGGGCAAAGCCCTCCAACACTCCGCAGCGGTTAGGAATCATTCGTTGTCTATGCCATCGGTGCGGTAAATGAATTTTACCTGTCCGTTCATTTCATCGGAAATGCCTGCAAAATTACGATAGCTTTTTGATACGTTTATCACAGCCTTTACACGTTCAACAAGACCGGAAAGATCTCCGTCAACGGTATCAATGATTTTCTGTATGCCTTTTTCGTTGAACTCCTTCAAGCCGTCCGAGAGCTTCAAAGAACCGTCACGCAGTTGGGTTACACCGTCCGCCAGTGCGGGTATGCCATTTTTCAGCGTGAGAATACCGTCATACAGCTGGCTTGCACCGTCCGAAAGGGCAGAACTGCCGTCTTTGAGTTTCTTTGTTCCGGCTTTCAGTTCCGCAGCACCGTCAGCCGCCTGTGCCACGCCGCCGGTGTAGCTTTGCAAACCGACATAGAAAGTATTGTAGCTGTTGAGGGATGACTTCAGTTCAATAACCTTTTTGGCACCTTCTGATGCACCGGCCAGCTTGGCCTTCACTTCATCGCCTGCCATTGTGTCGGCGATGGCTTTTTGTACCTGTTCATCGGTTTTTTGAGCAATGGTGTTTTGGATATCGGTGGCCTTCATTTTATCGGAAACATTGGCATGGATGATCTGCTGAACCTCTTGGCTTTCCATTTGCTCAGCGGTTTTTGAAGCAATCAGTGCCTTGACCATATCCGATGTTAGCTGTGCTTCGGTGTTCTGTGCGATGGTCTGCTGAATGGTGTCGGTTTCCATCTGGGACTCTGTTTGTGTCTTGATGGTGGCGGTTACCATGTCAGAAGCCATCTGGGCGGCTACCGTCTGTTCAATGGCCTGCTTTACCTCGTCTGTATTCATCTGTGCGTCTATGGCTGATGTTATCGCTGTTTGAACGGTCTTGTCTATCAGGCCTGCTGTGACAGCCTGATCGTAGGAAGCCTTGTCCATTCCGGCCGCAGTCATGATTACTTTTTCAGCAACACTGCTGCGGACAGCCTCCGTCACCTGTGCCGCAACGCCCGCTTTAACAGCCTCCGTCACCTTTGACTGCACTTCCTCCTGTACGGCGGCCTTTACCTTGGCTTCTACCTCTGTGCGAACGGCAGCGGTTACCTTCTTTTCGACTTCTGCTTTTACGGCCTCCTTCACGCCGGCCTCGACCTGTGTTTTGACGGCCGCCGTGACCTGATCCCGGATATAGCCTCGTTTGGCTTCTACCGCTTCCGTCACGGTTTTCAGTGCCTGTGCATACACTTTTTCGTCATCAAGCGTATCTATGACAGAAGTCAGCACCTCATCATAATTTTCTATTGTCATATCGGGTACGGTCAGACCGGCCGCAGTAAGCTGTGTTTTGGCTGTGGAAAGAAGCGATTCAAACACCTGCTTGGCACCGCCGTTAAGGGTGTCATTGTTGGCGGCCAGCGTGTTCAGCCCGTCAGAGAGTTGGCCGGCACCGTCCTGAAGCTGACCGATACCGCCGTCAAGCTCTGCCGCTCCGTTTTTAAGGGACTCGGCTCCCGCAGCAAGCTGATCAATGCCCTCGGCCAGTTCCTCTGACTTCTCCAGGAGTGTACAAAGTCCGTCATACAGTTGGGAGGAACCGTCTATCAGCTGTTTCATGCCATCAGAAAGCTCTCCCAGTGAACCGTCAAGATCCATGGTGCTGTCCAGTTTTTCCGGGTCAAGCTCGTTGAACAGGCCGTTTGCGGCAATGGTCACGGTCATGCCCAAAGAAAAATTCTCTGCATCGGCCGTGATTTCGATATAATCGGGAATCTCGAATGTTTCCTTGTCAATGCCAAGATCCTCCTGTAATCCGGGAAAGGCCAGTCCGGCCACAATTGTGCGTGAACCGTCATTGATCAGCTTTCCGTTGGAAACTTCAATATTCCGGAAGGTATCATTATCCAGTATCATGCCGGTCAGCATGGCAAAGGGAACATAGATGGTTTCGTCTTTTCCGTTGATCTTCACCGTTTCGGACTGCTTGTTTTCAAAGTCATAGCGGATAGTCACCTTTCCGCTCCGACCTTTGATTTCATCGGGAGAGATACTTTTTCCGCCAAGGGTATAGCTTACCTTCATGGCAACGGGCAGTTCCTTGTCAATATTGCCCTGATAGTAAATATCATTTCCTTCAGCATCCCATACACGGTGGCCGCTGTTGTCTGTGGTAAAGGATTCATCCCCCTTAACATTTACCACATCCGTCAGTGCGGTGCTGTCGCCAATGCTCTTTTCCCCCAGGGAGTTTTTGAGCCAGTCGCTGACGATGACCTTTTTGACCGAACCGTCTGCATTGGCCAGTACATAAACGGTTTCATCTTTGAACACTTCTGCTGTTTCGGCTTTTGTGTCCGCAGCGGCGGCGGTCGCTGTCGTTTCGTTCGGTTTGAAATTGGCACCGGCAGCCTGCCGGTCAAGAGCCGGTGCGGTGCCGCCTGCGGCTCCTGCGGCCAGAACGGCACAAAGACTGAGAGTAAGAATTTTCGTCATATTATTTTTCATCGTTAAGGACCTCCGCTTTCTTGCTTTTTGTATCAATATGCGTCATGCCGAGGGTTGTTTTGCTTATCAGCTTATCGCAAAGGATAAACAGGGCGGGGAGAACAAGAATGACCATGACCATGCTGATAACAGCCCCTCTGGCCAGAAGCATACACATGGAACTGACAATGTCCAGCTT
Source organism: uncultured Ruminococcus sp. (assembly GCA_902803125.1). Classification (GTDB taxonomy): domain Bacteria; phylum Bacillota; class Clostridia; order Oscillospirales; family Acutalibacteraceae; genus UBA1213. The sequence continues at coordinate 1,031 of CADCOZ010000130.1, read as the reverse complement.
TGAATAGATGGCTACACCAAAAGTGGCCGCAAATAATCCCATGCCCGATACAATAATCGAGGGAATAGACGCAGACAGTGCAGTTGCAACGGCGGTTCGTTTGTCGGCTCCGCCTATGCGTTCCTTTTTGTACCGTGTTGTCATGAGAATGGCATAGTCCACCGTGGCACCCAGTTGTATGGTGCTGATGCAGATGGGTGCAATAAACGGCAGGGTCTCTCCCAAAAAGTGCGGCAGACCCAAGTTGATGAAGATGGCCATTTCGATAACGGCTATCAGAATAAAGGGCAGGGAAATACTTTTTTCGACAAAGGCGATGATGATGAAAATGGCAATCACCGAAATGAGCGTGACAACCCTAAAGTCGTGGTCGGTTGTTTCAATCATGTCCTTCATGCACGGGGCTTCACCAATCAGCAGGCCGCCGCTGTCGTATTTCTTCAGAATGGTGTTCAGTTCACCGACCTGTTGGTTGACCTCATCGCTTGTGACTCTGTATTGGGAGCTGATCAGAATCAGCTCCCATTTGTCGCTCTTCAGAACGGATTTGACCGACTCGGGCAGTATCTCTTCCGGCACACGGGAGCCAATGACAGATTCCAGCCCGATAACATATTTAATGCCGTCAACCGCTTCCATTTCCCTGGTCATGTCACGAATCGTTTTGGGTGAAAGACCGGCATCCACTAAAAGCATATGCGTGGAAGCTACATCAAAATCATCCTGCAATTTGCTGTTGGCGATCACATAGCCGATATCGTCCGGCAGACATTTGCCCAAGTCATAATACACTTCATCATTGGTCTTGCTGTAGCCGTAGTAGGCGGGAGCCGCTATTAAGGCAAAGATGACAAGAAAGATGGGAAAAACCTTTATGACACCTTTTGAGAATTTGTTCATATTCGGAATGATCGCCTTGTGCTTGGCTTTCTGCAAGGGCTTGTCAAACAGCAGTATCAGAGCCGGCAGTACCGTTACACAGCCGATAACGCCCAAAAGAACGCCCTTGGCCATGACAATGCCGAGATCAC
>CADCOZ010000129.1 GCA_902803125.1 uncultured Ruminococcus sp. | reverse complement strand
CCACCGAGAAGGTCATGATAACCGCCGACAGCAGGGGCATACCCGTTGAGGTTTTCGGCTGGAGATCGACACTGCTGAGGATACACGCCCCAATAAACAGCACACAGGCAATAATGGCCAAAACAATATGCTTGGTGAAGACACCAATTCTTTCGAGCGGTTCATCCAGACCGGTCAGCTCCATATTGATTTTCGTTTTGCCTTTGGCCAGACCGGCCAGCGCATCGGCCGCCAGTCCGGGCAGGGCCGCTGTTTTTTTGCCGATACCGAGCAGTCCTTTGCCGGCCTCCATCAGAGTCTTTTTCAGGTCAAAACTCTTCTTGGCTCTTTCGAGCAGGTGAGCAGACACAATGTCCATCAGGTTCAGTTCGGGACACAGCTGTTCAATGACTCCCTCCACCGCAATCACCGAACGCACCAGCATGGTAAAGCTGCCCGGCATTTTGCAGTGATTTCTGGACGAAATTTCCGAAACCTCGTTTAATAAGGCAGAAATATCTACTTCATCAATGCTGGTGACACCGTTCAGGCTTGTCAGGAAAGCATCGACATCCTGCGTCAGCTTATCACGGTCGGTTTTGGGCGAAGCCGAACCCATCGACATAATCACATTGACCAGATTTTCAGACTCGGCATTGATGAACGCCAGAAGCAGTGCCTGAATCTGTTCGGACTCCTTGGGGGTAATGGTTCCCAGCATACCGAAGTCAATCCAATACGGTTTGCCGTGGCTGACCATGATATTGCCTTGGTGCGGGTCAGCGTGGAACGTGCCGACATCTAATATCTGATGCACATAGTTATTCACGATAGCGGTGCCGATGGCATTCAGGTCACAGCCTTCCTGTATCAGCCTGTCGGTATGTGCCACCGAACAGCCGTCTACAAAGGTCATGGTGAAAATCCGCTGTGTGGTCAGTTCTTCAATCACGGACGGGCAGGAAATGACCTCTTCGTCCTCAATGCAGTTTTCTTTGAAGAACGTGGTGTTGCGGGCTTCGGTGCGGAAATCCAGCTCCTGCATGGATACCTTTTCCAACTCATCAATCACCGATGCCAAATCAACGATCTGCTCATCCTCATCGTTATCGGAAACACTGCTGACCAGTGATGCTAATTTCTTCAGGAACACAAAATCTTTGACCATCATATCGGCAATCAGCGGACGCTGAACCTTTGTAACAACCGGTGTTCCGTCCTTCAGCACACCGTAATGTGCCTGTCCGATAGACGCCGAACCAAGGGGTTCGTCCCGAAACTCGCTATAGATATCCTCAATCTTTTTGCCGGTTTCATCTTCAATCACCGCCCGCACCACAGTGGCCGACAGCGGCTTTACATTCTGACGGAGCTTCTCCAATTCTTTGCAGTAGCTTTCCGGCAGTAAATCGGGACGGCTGGACATAATCTGTCCGATTTTGACATAGGTAGGTCCCAAGTCCTCCAAAGTGGTACGCAGTTCAAGCGGCGAAAAGCCGTTGGAATAAAAGTTATGGGCGGCAAAAATACTGAGCATCTCTGCACCGCGTGTCTTTTCACGCTGTTTATACTCTTCAATCTCACGCTTCAACAGCTGACGGAGTTTGGAACCCATTTTCGCTGTGGCATCACTGAACGACACAGTGGTATCTTTCATCTGTTCTTGAATGGCTTCCGCAGAGATTTTTGGCTTCTGTTTTTTATCCGACATTCTCTTTCTCCTCCTTTTGATTCCTGAGCGGCCATGTCCAAATCAGTCTAAGCCCGCTGACAATCGCAGAAACCAGCACTGTTCCGCCGATAACCTTCAGCAGGGCATCGGGGTCACCGAACCACGGATTCAGGAACAGTATCACGCCGGCCACCATCAGACAAAGGGAAAGAATGGTCAGAACCCACCAGCCTTTCCGCTTGGAACGGCGGGCAAAGGTGAACGAATGAAGCAGGGTGCGGAGTCCGTCCAGTATCAGCAGGAACCCGAACAGCCATGCAAGCGTTTTCATCATATCTTCCCGATACACCAGCACGGCCAGCCCGATAAAGGCTATCAGCAAGGCACCGATGAACTTCAAATACGACATCAGCATCTTTTTGCCGAAAAAAAACTCCAGCATCATCACGATGGCTGTAATCAGCAGAACATAGCCGCCGCCCAGTATCATGGTCGGAACATAAACCATGGGACACAGCAGAATGACAATGCCAAGGGCCATCAGCAGGATGGATGAAAAAATCGCATTTCGTTTGATTTTGTCCAAAGACTCAAAAAGCATAATATTCCTCCTCGCCTTTCTAATTTATGAGCTGAAAATATCATACCACAAAATTCAACAGGAATCAATAACAATTGTTGATATTAGCTAAAATATTTTGATTTTTCACAGATTTTTGAAATTTTAATCCAAAAACAGAGCATTCCTATCGCTGTTTGGCAGACGGTTCAGACCCACCCTCTGCCATAGAGAAACGAACAAGGTATTTGTCCTTGAAGCCGCCGCCGAGCATGATGAATTGTGAACAATGGCATCTTTCCTTTCCAAAAAGCCGCCGGGTATGGGTAAGATACAGCGGACAAACATACATCATGCACAAAAAACGATTGACGAAACCGCCATATTTTGCTACAATAACTCTATACGATATACAGAGAGGCAGGTTGGAAACCGATGATGAAAAAGCAGGACGAAAAAATACGCTCCATCCTGAAGAAAATGTTTTCACTGAAGGAAGATACCGCCCCGCCGGAAGAAATCCGTGACCGTTTACTGTCGGGCGGAAAAATTACCGGTACTAATATGTGTGTGCTGATTTGTGCGATGATTATTGCATCTGTCGGACTGAATGTCAATTCCACTGCCGTTATCATTGGTGCCATGCTGATTTCTCCCCTCATGGGCAGTCTGCTGGCGATGGCCTTCGGACTGGTGTCGAATGATTTTCGTTTGTTCCGCAACCATGCCGTTGGCTTGGTCATGCAAATCATCATCAGCCTTATCACTTCTACCATCTTTTTCTTTCTTTCCCCGGTGAAAGAACCCACCACGGAACTGCTGGCACGAACCTCGCCCGGTCTGTTCGATGTTATTATTGCCATCGCAGGCGGCACAGCCGGTATTATCGGTCAAACACGCAGCGGTTCTTTTAATAATATCATTCCCGGTGTTGCGATTGCCACCGCTCTCATGCCGCCGCTTTGCACCTGCGGTTATTCCATCGCCAACGGCAATTGGATGATGCTTGGCGGTGCGGCCTATCTGTTTATCATCAACGCCTATTTTATCCTGATGTCGTCGGCGGTCATTCTCAGCCTGCTGAGAATCCCGAAAACCACGGAACTGACCGCACAGGAATGGAAACGTCTGCGTTTTCGCATGATACGCAATACCATTATCGTTCTGATTCCCAGTATTGTCCTTGCTGTGATCGCCCTCACCCAAACCGCCTGATTTCCTCTGTGCCGTGCGGCTCTCCCACCGCACCCCGCCTTTGAAAAAAAGATAGCTGTATCCATAAAACCGCTCCGACTCGTTCAAAAAAACGAATCGGAGCGGTTTTTTTCGGTGGTCATGCACATTAACGGCTCAGGAAGTCCGTCCAAGCCGCCGCATAGTCCGCATAGGTTTGGCCGTTTAGATCGGTCAGCTGTATTGACTCGGAATACACATAAATGTCATACTGGTCAATATCATCTTCTGTCTGGTTCACGGTTTTGATATACGAGAACAACAGCGGGGTAGTTTCCTGCACCGCCAAGGGATAGGGGTAATAGTAAAAGCCGGCTAACACCGTGCCGCTGTCATCGGGAACAAACACCCAGCCATCGCCGCTGTTGAGATGTTCCGCAAAGGTTTCCCTTTCATCGGTGCTGTCAAGGACCCGTTCGGCACTGTAGAAAATCGGCGGGCTGTCATCGCTGCTGTCAGAGATGAAGGAACGGCTGCGGACAAAGCTGTTGGAAAAATCCGCATACACCCGCACATAGCAGGGAGCTGTTCCGGTGTTTTGTACATACATTTTTTTGGTGAAAATATTATCCTCTGTGCTTTGCTCCGGCGGCGGGTCAAACACTTCCGAAATGTCAATGGTATTGTCGGCAATCGTTATCCGGTTTTCGGCCGTATCCATTGACATAAAATAGGCAAAAGCAAGCAAGCCGCCGACCGCTAAAACAAAGGTGCCGGCACACACAGCCCAAAAAATTTTTTTGGTTTTGTCCATACTTTTACCCCTCCTGTGTTTGATAAAGCCCATAAATATCCATCAGTTCGGAGCGGCTCAGATGCTCCGGGTCCAGCACCGTTATATTGGCCTGCAATTCTTCCGCCTGCACAGCGTAGGCCTGCACGCTGATGGTTTTGACGGGGTTTTCCGACAGTTCCCCTTCCAAAATGTTGCGAAGCTGTATTTTGTCAAAAATGGTATCGGTGGTATTGTGTTCAGGGTCAGTTGTCAGCAGGGAGCTGTAGCCGAATAAATAGGTGTGCGTTTTGTTGGCGGTATCCTCAAAGGATTGCAGAAAAACCCAATTGTGTCCATAGGTAAAGGTGCCGACAGCCGTAACGGTAAAGCCATTGGTAAAGCCAACGGTATCATGGCCTGCCACAGCGTTTTCATCATCGCTGAACAGATGAAACAGTTCCTGTTCTTTTTGACCCTGCGGGTCGGGACGGTTCATATACTCGCCCTCGTCCATCACCAGCTGAACTTTATCGTATGGCACGGTAACCTCTGCAAAAGCATATACCGAAGTGGTGCCGGTATTTTTCAGCCTTGGATTTTTAGGCAGCACACTTTTCGGCACCATCCATCTGTCCTCTTCCTCTTCCGGAAACGATTCTTCTTCCACCGTCAGTTCTGCCACCCCAACCGAAAACACATTATGCGCCGTTTTCTTGCGAACAATATACGAAATGGTAGTATTCACCATCAGCGCCACCACAATAACCGCTGCCAGCACCGACAATCCAATCACCTTTGCCCATTTGCCACCACTTTTCATAGCCTTCACCTCCTTT
>CADCOZ010000128.1 GCA_902803125.1 uncultured Ruminococcus sp. | reverse complement strand
GGTCATTCAGCGTTCCTGTGGAGATACGCATCGCCGCCGCATTCACCACCGTATTGATCCACTCAAACAGCTTGTCGATACGCTGACCGGTCTTGGCAGAAATAAACACCATCGGGGCATAGGACATGAACGAAAAATCCGCTTCTAATTTTTTGCGGTACTCGTTCATGGTTTTGTCGTTTTTCTCGACAGCGTCCCACTTATTGACAACAATCACACACGCCTTGCCGGATTCATGAGCCAGTCCCGCAATTTTGGAGTCCTGTTCCGTAAAGCCCACCGTGGCATCAATCATGACCAGACAAACATCGCTGCGTTCAATGGCCATTTTTGCCCGCAGGATACTGTATTTTTCAATCTCGTCCTCAATGCGGCTGCGGCGGCGAATCCCTGCGGTATCGGTCAGGCGGAACCTTCCGAAGCTGTTGGTCACGATGGTATCAATACTGTCACGGGTCGTGCCGGCGATATCCGACACAATACACCGCTCTTCCCCTGTAATTTTGTTCACCAGAGAAGATTTTCCCGCATTCGGCCGGCCGATGATCGCCACGCTGACGGTATCGTCCTCTTCTTCCCCTTCTGCCGTTTCGGGCAGATACGACAGCACCGCATCCAGCAGGTCACCCGTTCCGTGACCATGCACCGATGATACCTGAATGGGGTCGCCCAGTCCCAAGTTATAGAACTCATAGAACGCCGGATCCGGCTCGCCCACTCTGTCGCACTTATTCACGCACAGCACCACCGGCCGCTGGCTTTTTTGCAGCATCATCGCCACATCGTGATCCGTGGCCACCACACCGCTGGTCAAATCCGTTACCAGCACAATCACGTCAGCCGCATCAATGGCTAACTGAGCCTGCCGCCGCATTTGCTTGAGAATGATATCGTCCGAATACGGTTCAATACCGCCCGTATCGACCAGTGATAACTTTCTGCCGCGCCATTCACACTCGCCAAAGATTCTGTCCCTTGTCACGCCGGGCGTATCATTGACGATGGCCACACGCTGACCTACTAATTTATTAAATAAAGTCGATTTGCCGACATTTGGCCGGCCGACTATAGCTATAACCGGTTTTCCCATTACCACACCTCCGAAAACGCCGCTTTTCGGCGTAAAGAATCAAAAATCATGCCGCAGAACATGATGACTCCGTAAAACAAAAGAGAAGGATCGCTCCTTCTCTCTTTGTATGACATCATAGAAGGCCGAAACACTTCTGCCTACATATTCCGTGTGAAGTATTTACAAAATTAAGCCTCAGTAACTGCAATAACCGTGCGGCCGTTGTACATACCGCAGTTGCCGCATACTCTGTGAGCGAGTTTCAGTTCACCGCAGTTAGCACATTTAGAAAGAGCGGGAGCCGCCAATTTCCAAACCGCTGAACGTCTTTTATCTCTTCTTGCTTTAGAAGTTTTTCTCTTAGGTACTGCCATGGTAATGCCCTCCTTGTATAATCTTCATGCTTCTTCCAGCAGCTTTCTCAGAGCCGCCAGTCTTGGATCCGGCTCCTGCAAAACACAGTCGCACGAACCCTCATTCAAGTTCTTTCCGCACTTGGGACATAAGCCTTTACAGGATTCTTTACACAGGTGCTTTGACGGAAGCGCCAGCAGAATATCATCTCTGAGCAGAGTGTCTGTATCCAGCTTATAGTCGGGTGCTTCAATATAATCGTCGCCGCTCTCTTCCGAAAGCCGCAGTACGAGAATATGACGGAATTGAAAATGAAAATCTCTGCTGACCGGTTTGGTACAGCGGTCACAGTCAAAGCAGCAGACAAAACCGACATCAGCCGTAAATTCTACAAAACCGGCACGATTTTCCACCTTAACGGCGGCTTTCACGGTATTGTCCCGAAACGTAACATCCGTTCCTGCTTCGGACATATCTACCTCTGCACAAAACTGCATAACGGTATTCTCGACCAAAAAAACCTTTTTCAAATCCAGAATCACCGCTATCACCCCAACAGTGCATTTTCAACAAACCATATTTAATTATAATAAGCCGGTATCGGTTTGTCAATACTTTCTTGCAATTTTTTTCGATTTTTTCTGTTCAAAAGCCTTTCGAAAATATAGCCGCCAAACCGGTGCCAACCAACGGCTTTATCCTTCCAGCCAGAGCTTGGAAATGCGGCTTTTGCCCAGCACATAGAACGTATCCCGATCTGAATAGACAATCTTACGGGCATCACTGTCGGTTTTGACCGTTCCCCGCAAGGTGCCGTTTTTGTCATACACCGTAATTTTATCCGCCGAGAGTATCGCCCGGTCATTATCCCGCATACTCAGAGAAATCACTTTTTCTTCCGTGGCAATCTCGCAGTCATTTTTGCCGTTGGCATCAAAAGAAAGCAGATCGCAGGAACGGCCGTCCGGATTGGCCGAAAGAGCCAGCACAATGCCTTGACTGCGGTGGAACGCATAGGTACGCAGATAGCGGGAACCAAACGGGATATCATCCTTCACGCCGTCATGAATATTGATAAAAAACAGCTTGTCACTGCCGATGGCATAAGCGTTGCCGTTATCTAAGAATTTGACATCATAAATGAAGGTGTCCTCCATTTCATACCGCTGTAAGAAATTGTCCTGTGAAAAATCGAGAATGTAGATAACCGAAACCAACCCGCCGTTGCGAGCCGAAACACCGGATAAAACCGCCCGTGTGCCGTCCTTGCTGATGGAAACCGTATTCATGTAGTAATCCGCAAAGGAATATTTGAACTTTTCCAAGTTATCACTGCGATATACCACCAGCTTGGACAGATAGTCCTCCCCTCTGGTCAAAATCGCATAAATGCCATTAGCGGCAATATCTGCCGCTAATATTTTCTGCTTCACCGCACCGCTGTATATGATATTGTCCCGGTTGAATACGGTATAGCCGGTGGCATCGATATTATACACAATGCCATATCCTGCATTCACGCTGAGCATGGGACTGGCATAGGAATGCTGATTTTCCTGATATATACCCGCATTCTTGTTCAAAACCGTAATGGTGGTATCACTGCAATAAGCCGGAACGCCGCTGATAAGGTCAAAATTGCCGTTACTGACGGTTGAACCGGAAAAGTTGGTCGGATAGCCGTCACCGTCCGTTTTGCCCAGCAGGTCATATTGAACCCAATGCCCGATATTATCCGGTGTCAGCTTTTCCAGATTCAGCACCGCCATCACGGCCACAACCGCCAAAAACAGTATCAGGAACATTTTCAGAAAACGTCTGGTAAGGTTATTCGGCATCGGTTCCTCGTCCCGATAGTCCTCCAGCGGCACATCTTCATAGCTCATATATTTTCTTTGTGCGGCTCTCTTCTTCTGCCTGTTCTCATCATTCTGATAACGTCCTCTGCCTGACTTCATCTTCCTCTTTCCTCCTTCTCCCTGAATGTTGGAGGGCGTTGCCCTCCAAACCTCCCAGCAGGGGCTTTGCCCCTGCACTCCCTAAAGGGACTAACTTCGTGTCGCCCGCAAGCCTTTGAAAAGCTTGCGAAAAACTTTTGTGTTGATGGTGCGAAAAGTCATTCCTTCTTTGTCAGTTCTTTACGCACAACAACGCATTGACTCCATTCGGTTTCCCGCTTGCCGCATTTCCTTAAACGGAAACGGTCAACCGCCTGCATTCCTTCTATGAAAGCGTGGCTAAATAATCCCGTCATAAAAAACCCTGTTCAGGTACAGTCCCTGCGGCGGGGCTGTAGGGCCTGCTTTGGTGCGGTCAAGAGCCGCTAAAATCACGGGAATATCCTGCGGTTGGGTTTTGCCCTGTGCCACTTCTAAAAGTGTTCCCACAATAATTCTGACCATATTGTATAAAAAGCCGTCCGCTTCAATGGTGATTGTCACCATATCGCCGTTTCGTTCCACGGCCATATGCTTCACCGTGCGGTGAAAATCCCCCTTGGGACGCTTCGGGTCAACCGTACAAAAAGACGTGAAGTCATGACACCCTAACAAATGCTGTGCCGCCTTATTCATGATGGTTTCATCCAAAGAGTGCCAATAGTGCAAAGCGTATCCTTCCAAAAACGGATTGCGTACCGCCGCATTGTTGATTTTATACACATATTCCTTGCCTTTGCAGGAATAGCGGGCATGAAAATCCGGCGGCACTTCACACGCCCGATACGCCGCAATTTCAGGCGGCAAAAAGCGGTTCAGTGCCAGCGGCAGACGTTCGGTCGGAATCGTATGACGGGTATGAAAGCTGACACAGTATTGATTGGCATGAACACCGGCATCTGTGCGGGAACACCCCTTAATGTCGGGACGCTCCCCGATCACCTCATACAAAGCCTTCTGGAAGGACTCTTGTACCGAAGCAGCATTATTCTGCACCTGCCACCCATGAAAATTCCTTCCGTCATACATGATTGTTACCAAAAGGTTCCTGTCCATCGGTTCCCTCCTTGCACCATAGAACTGCACACCTGCCCAACCGTTTCCTCAAAAGCCGCCTCACCGCCGTATGGTACAGGCCGGTCGGAAAACAACGCAGTGAACTTTTACAAATAAATGTTGCAGATAATAACAGCACCAAACAGCACCAGCAAAAACAAAGCCGCCCATAAATCACGCAGGGCAAAGTGCATTTCTTTCATGCGGGTGCGTCCTTTGCCGCCGTTATAACAGCGGCACTCCATCGCCATCGCTAAATCGTTGGCACGGCGAAAAGAGGATACAAACAGCGGTATCAGCACCGGCAAAAGTGCCTTGACTCTCTTGATTAAACCGCCGCTTTCCATGTCGGCTCCTCTGGCCTTCTGGGCATTCATGATTTTGTCGGTTTCTTCCAGCAGTACCGGAATGAACCGCAGGGCAATCGTCATCATCATGGCGATTTCATGCACCTTCACATGAAACAGTGTCAGCGGTTTCAGCAGGCGTTCAATCGCATCTGTCAGGTCACTGGGCGTTGTCGTAAACGTCAGCACAGAGCTGACCATGACCAAGGCGGCAATACGGATGGTCACAAACACCGCATTCTGGATACCGCCCCAAGTGATTTTAATAAACGCCCATTCCCACAGCACCTCTCCGCTGCCGTAAAACAGGTTGATAAGTCCCGTGAAAAGCACCACAATCAAGATGACCTTCATGCTTTTGAGGTACATCGACAGACGGATTCTTGTCAGCAAAACGGTGAGAAGTGTTCCCCATGTCATCAGCAACAGGGAATAGAAATTATCTGCCACGAATAAAAATACAATCATTGACAGCAGCAGAAGGATTTTGGCTCGTGCATCTAAGCGATGAATCAGCGAATGACCGGGCCAATACTGTCCAAGGGTAATATCCCTTACCATTGTCATCTTCCTCCCTTACTGTCCGTTGGCTTTGCGTCCAACAGCCTGAGCAGTTCCTGAAAGCCCTGTTCAACAGTCAGCACACTGGTATTGACCGAAAAATGCCTGTCCCGCAGCAACAGCATGATTTTGGTAATCTGCGGCACACGCAGCCCCATGCTTTCCAGTTCCTGCCCGTGAGAAAAGACGGCTTCTGTGGTATCAAGCTGTTTCATGCGGCCTTGGTGCATCACCAGAACACGGTCGGCGGTTTTGGCGATATCCTCCATGCTGTGAGATACAATTACAATGGTATTTTTCCGCACGGCATGATAGGCTTTGATTTCCGACAGCAGGACATCTCTGCCCAGCGGGTCAAGACCGGCCGCCGGTTCATCCAGCACCAGCACATCGGGATCCATCGCCATCACACCGGCAATAGCGGCACGGCGTTTTTCACCGCCCGATAAATCAAACGGCGATTTGTCCAGCAGTTCTTCCTTCAAGCCGACAAAAGCCGCCGCTTCCCGTACCTTTCGGTCAATCTCTTCTTGGGAAAGTCCCATATTCGTGGGACCAAAAGCGATATCCTTATAAACGGTTTCTTCAAACAGCTGATACTCCGGATACTGGAACACCATTCCCACCTTGAACCGCACGGAACGGATTTTCTTGGGTTCCTGCCAGATGTTTTTGCCATACAGAAAGACGGTGCCTTCTGTCGGCTTCAGCAGTCCGTTCATGAGCTGTACCAGCGTAGATTTGCCCGACCCCGTGTGACCGATAATGCCGAGAAACTCTCCGCTGTGCAGAGAAAAGCTGATATCCGACAGTGCCGTTTTTTCAAGGGTTGTACCCGCCCCATACACTAACTTCAGCTGTTCAACTGACAGTACCGT
>CADCOZ010000127.1 GCA_902803125.1 uncultured Ruminococcus sp. | reverse complement strand
GTGGTGCCAATGAGCATACTTGTGCAGATCGACAGCGAGAGCAGGCTCGCCAGAATCGCACGTTTCGTTACTTTCTTGGCCATTTTCATTTCTCCTTTCGGAATAATATTTATCAAAAGGCGACCAGTTCCCTGTTGCTCGCCAATTAACCCCTTTTGGCTTTTATCCAATATAGACATACCTATTCATTATATCTTATAAAAATCAGTATACTCCACCAAGTAAAAATTGTCAATCAATAAATCTATCACATCTCCCCAAAAACGCCTGCTGACAGCTCAAAAACGGGAATCCTCCTTCCCCGCCTGTTCTTAGCCTCCAAAATCGACCGGCGGCACGGGGAAATGACAGTTTTGAAACCATTCGTTAAAAAACTGTAATGCCCAGTTTAGAAGAAATTTTGTCAAGGATACTTGACAATATGTAAAGTATATGATACGATGTAAACACAAAGAAAAACACGACCGTTCAACGCCCTGCGGACAGTTTTCCAAAGCCGTTCATCAACGGCCATTTCGCACGGAATCTTGAACCTATGCCATATTCTTGACGGGGGTTTTCAACAGCATGAACAGGCAAGAAATTCTTGAAAAGAATAAAGAAAAGAAACGTCACTCTCTTGACGAACGAGAACAGCGGGTTTACCGTTCTTCCTTTGGGTTCGGGGCTGTTGTGGTCGGCATTCTTTGTTTGCTGTTCAGCATATACCGTGCTTTTCAGTACCAGCCCTTCTACGAATTTGTCACCATCATTACCGCTTATCTTTGCACCACTTTCCTTTACCAATATAAGAACATCAAAAAGCCGCTCTATTTACTGGCAGGAATCGGAACCGGACTGGCCGCTGTTTTTTGTGCCGTCATGTTTCTTTGGGTGAACAGATCATGAATGATAATGAGATTGTATTTCAGAATCGTCTGCGTGTGGCCAGAGCCGAAAAACGCATTTCACAGGGCGACTTAGCCGAGCTGGTGGGTGTTTCCCGTCAGACGATTAGTTCCATAGAGAACAACCAGTTTTGTCCCAGTGCCAGACTGGCTCTCCTGATTTGCATCGCCTTAGATAAACGCTTTGAGGAACTGTTCTATTTTGAATAACTTTTGCTTACAAGAACTTCTTCATATACATTCCTCTTTACAAACGGCAGCCCTGTGCTGCCAACCGATTATTCCTATCCCTTCATATACATCCCTCCTAAAAGCGGCAGCTTTATGCTGCCGACCGATTATTCCTAACCCTTTATATACACCCTCCTAAAAACGGCAGCACCGTGCTGCCACTCCTCGACAATAAGTTTTCTTCATATACATTCCTCCTAAAAAAGCACCGCTCCCCCGATGACTTCTCCATCATCGGGGGAGCGGTGTTTATGTTTCGAGATAGCCTTTTGGCAGCTCAAAGTCAGCATTCGGGGGACTTTCCGGTGAAAGCCCCCCGACACATTCGAAAGCTGCAATTTGATATATTGGCAGGTCAACATCAGCAAATATGAGAACCCGGTGTAATACCGTCCAGGAACAGAACCTTGACGTTGTCACCGTCATCGGCCGCTAAGATCATGCCGTTGCTTTCCACGCCGCACAGCATCGCCGGCTTCAGGTTCGATACTAACACAACCGTCTTGCCAACCAGTTCCTCCGGTGTGTAATACTTAGCGATCCCGCTGGCAACGGTTCTTTCGCCGGTGCCGTCATCAAGGGTCAGCTTCAGCAGTTTCTTGGATTTCTTGACCGGTTCACACGCCAAAATCTTTGCCGCACACAGCCGTACCTTGGCAAAATCTTCAATGCCGATTAACGCCACCCCTTCGGCGGGTTCTTCTGCTTTGGCGGCCGGCTTCTGCTCGGCAGGCTTTTCTTCCTTGGCCGGCTGAGCCGCCTGAATCAGCCGGTTCAGCTCTTCAATCTCCTTTTCCACATCAATGCGGGGGAAGATGATATCCCCCTTATGCACCGTTACCGTTCTCGGCAGGGTGCCAAAGGTATCCACGGTATCATAAGCGGTTTCTTTCTCGCCGGCACCAATCTGTGTCCAGACAATCGGCATCGTGGCCGGCATAAACGCCGACAACAGTACCGAAACCGTTCGAATGGCTTCCAGCAGATTATACAGCACACACGCCAGACGGGAACGGTTGCTTTCATCTTTTGCCAAAATCCACGGCGTTGTTTCGTCAATGTACTTATTCGCTCTGGACACGACATTGAAAATCTCTTCCAAGGCCTTGTTCAGCTGTGTTTTGTCCACATATTCGTCTACCTTGCCGCTGAGAGCCGTCACCTGTGCAATCAAGTCCTCGTCAAAGTCGCCGCTTTGCTGTTCGGCGGGCAGGGTGCCGCCAAAGTATTTCTCCACCATCGCCACGGTACGGGATACCAAATTGCCCAAACCGTTGGCCAAGTCGGTGTTGATGCGGTTAATCATGATTTCATTCGAGAACGAACTGTCCGAACCTAACGCCATTTCCCGCAGAATATGGTAGCGAATGGCATCGGCTCCATAGCGTTCCCCCAGCATGAACGGGTCAACCACGTTGCCCAATGATTTGCCCATCTTTTTGCCGTCAAAGGTAATCCAGCCATGCACCGCCAAGTGCTTCGGCAGCGGCAGTTCCAAAGCCATCAGCATAGCCGGCCAGATAATGGCATGGAACCGCATGATATCTTTGGCAACCATATGAACATCAGCCGGCCAGAAGGTCTGATAGTCCTGATAGCGGTCATTATCATAGCCCAATGCCGTAATATAGTTGGAAAGGGCATCAATCCACACATAAACAACGTGCTTTTCGTCAAACGTCACGGGAATGCCCCATTGGAAACTGGTGCGGGATACACACAAATCCGCCAGTCCGGGTTTGATGAAGTTATTGACCAGTTCCAACGCTCTTGTTTTGGGACGCAGATAGTCGGTTTCGGTCAGCAGTTTTTCGATTCTGTCAGCAAAGGGGGACATTTTGAAGAAATAGGCTTCCTCTTTGGCCTCCACCACCGCCCGACCGCAGTCAGGACATTTGCCGTCTACTAACTGTGATTCCGTCCAGAAACTCTCGCACGGCGTACAGTACTTACCTTTATATTCGCCTTTATAAATGTAGCCTTTGTCATAAAGATCCTTAAAAATCTTCTGTACCGCCGTAACATGATAATCGTCTGTGGTGCGGATATAGCGGTCATAACTGATGTTCATATACTGCCAAAGGCTCTTGAACTTCTCCACAATCTTATCCACATATTCCTTGGGCGTTACACCGGCTTCATTGGCTTTCTGTTCAATTTTCTGTCCATGCTCATCGGTTCCCGTCAGGAACATGACCTGATAGCCCTGCATTCTTTTATAGCGGGCAATTGAATCACACGCCGCCGTGGTATAACAATGTCCGATATGCGGATTGCCCGAAGGATAATAAATCGGCGTGGTAATATAATATTTCTCTCCATCATGCTTTTGCATACTGATGCCTCCCTTTTTTCTTTGTCAGTATTTCAATTGGTTTCGTCTGTCTTAATCAGATAAATCTTGTCGTGCATTCTAAAGCCTGCTTTCTTGAACAGAGCCATGGCCGCCGCATTCTTGACGTGCGTATACAGCACCGGCTTTTTGTCACACGCCAAAATGCGGTTGATGATATAACAGCACATCTGATAGCCGATATTCTTTCGGCGTTCCTCTGCCAGCACCGCAATAGACTTAATGCGAATGTAGTTATCCGTATGACCGCCAATGACCGCATTGGCCAACATTCGTCCGTCTTTGACATAGGCGTACAGCTGCATATCCAGATATTCGCTGACCTTTCTGTCGAACTTATCGTGCCAATGAAATTCATCACAGCAGGCCTGATAAAATCCCGTAACCAAGCGAACGTGTTCCGGATTATTCTTGTCCACATGAAGGATCGTTCCGTCCTCATGCTCTTCGGGCTGACCCTCGCCGTCATACACAAACGCCGCCAGCGACAGTTCATCTTTCACCACATAGCCATATTCCAGTGAAGCCATCGCATACAAATCCGAAAAATGGTCTGACACTTCCTGTTTCAGATAGATTTCCGGCTTGACAATTTTGGCATCCCTCAGAAAGCGGCAAATGTCAATCAGCTTAGCCGTGTCGGTCTTAATGGCCGAAGAAGTCCACAGCCACACTCTGTTGCCATGGTGCGGCAGTACGATAACCGCATATTTATGGTCGCTGTAAATATCGTCGTCATCCGCAAAGCGGGCCGATTCAATATAGTTGAACAATAATGCATCATTACGGTACTCGGTGCCGTTGAAGATGGCATCATCACCGCCGATTTTTTCAAATACAGTAGCCATTCCTGATCCCTCCGTTGATTGAGTCTATAGCATTTGTCCAAACTGAATGTCTGTACAGCTGTTCCCAAAAGAACTTGCTGCTTCTATTGTATCGCAATTTGTCCTTAATTTCAATACACGATTTCAAAAACTTGAAACCTCTTTTCCTACGGACAGCCACCTTGGGGGAACCCCTTTTCTGGCGAAAAAAGGGGAGAGCGGGTCTCCAGTGGAGACCTCTGCCGCAGGCAGAAGCGACCGGACCGAG
>CADCOZ010000126.1 GCA_902803125.1 uncultured Ruminococcus sp. | reverse complement strand
ATGTTCCTCGTTCATATCCACCGTTAAGACACGGGGCAGCTGAGCCGTCCCGTAGCGGCTGGACAGAGTGCAGAGGGTATAGCGTTTCTGCTGGGCATGATAAAAGCTCTCGACAGACGGCGTGGCCGATGACAGCACCAGCGGACAATGATGATACCAGCACCGCAGTTTGGCAATATCTCTGGCATGAAAGCGGGGCGCAGCTCCCGATTTATAGGAATACTCCTGTTCCTCGTCCATGACGATCAGACCGATATCCCGAAGCGGGGCGAAAATTGCCGAGCGGGTGCCTACCACAATCGAAGCGGCTCCGTTTTTAACACGCTTCCATTCCTCCAACCGTTTGGACAAGGACAAACCGCTGTGAAAAACAGCGATGTAATCACCGTAGCGAGCCGTAAATTTCGCCAACAGCTGTGGTGTCAGGGCAATTTCCGGCACCATGCAGATAACACCCCGACCGGCGGCGTGTACCTGATCAATCAGCTTCATAAAGACAGAGGTTTTGCCGCTGCCCGTTACACCATACAGCAGGGACACAGACGCTTCACCGCTGTCATACCGCTGTAAAAGGGTGCGATAGGCCTCGTCCTGATCCGGTGTCAGGGTAATCGCCCCCGAAGGAGCCGTAGGCTCTTCGGGAACAGACGGAGCCGGCGGTTCTGCATCGTAATAGGCACAAACGCCCCGTTTCACCAAGTTGTCCACCACCGCACCGGATACCCCCGTAAAGTAACAGAGTTCCTTTTTGGAAACATCTCCGATGGATTGCAGTGTCCGCACCACTTCCTGCTGTAAAGGCGAAAAAGGTCTGTCAGCGGCTTCTGTCCGCAGGGTCACCATTTTGATGCTGACATCCTGCAAACGTCTTTTGACCGATTCCTGACGGCACAGAACGCCCTTCTTATACAGCTTGACCAACAGCGCATCTTCGGACAAACCAAACTGTTTCAGCAGTCTGTCCTGCCGCACCGGTGTTTTTCTGGCACGGAGATAGGCAACAATGCCTTTCTCTTCCTCCGACAGGGACAGCGGTCCATCATTATTCTGCACCGCTTCCGACAGGAAATAGTCATACATCACATGAAGAGCAAGGCCTGTCGGGAGCATGGCACGGCAGGCCTCAAACAGCGTACAAAAACAGCGGTCTTTCAGGTGAAACGCCATCTGTACCAATTCTTCCGACAATACCGGTTCTCTGTCCAGCAGTTCCTGAACGGGCTTCAGTCTTGTGATGTCCTCGGTTTCCCGCAGGGACAGAATCATGCCCTGCCGCAGAGAGCCGCCGAAACGAATCATCACCCGACAGCCCTTTTGGGCATAAGGACGAATACTTTCCGGCAGTACATAATCATACAGCTTGTCGAAATGGAAGGCGGTTTTATCTACGGCCACACCGGCGGTTAAATACGTTTCAGTCATCTGTATCCGGTTCTAAGATAACAAACTGGTGGTTCTTGAATTCCTCCACGGCTTCCATGACCGGCTTATCGCAGACTCTTGGCGGCTGTTTGTCGCCGCCTTTGCCGCTCTTTCCTTTCTCGGCATCCAGTTCATCGGTAATAACTCTGGCTCTTTTGGCCACCGCAATCGCCAAGGCATATTTACTGGTTTTGCCGGCAAAAATATCATCTACCGAAGGTCTTGTATAACGTTCGTACATATCAGCATCTCCTTTATCATTATCATCAATTCCCATACACGGAAAGCGGGCAGGTCAACGTCAGCGA
Organism: uncultured Ruminococcus sp.; assembly: GCA_902803125.1. Classification (GTDB taxonomy): domain Bacteria; phylum Bacillota; class Clostridia; order Oscillospirales; family Acutalibacteraceae; genus UBA1213. Next base: position 3,460 of record CADCOZ010000126.1, on the reverse strand, counting down.
ATTTTGGAAAGGAACGGAATTCTTTTTTCGCCGGAAAAAGGTTTCCTCCGAGGGACTGACGGAACAGAACTGATTTCCGTGGGGGAAAGCCCTCTAACATGAACCGAATTAAGCTCTGCTTTTTTCCTTCTCTAAGATAGCGGCGATTTCTGCCACGCAGTCCTCCAAGCGGTCATTCACCACCACATAATCATACTCTTTGGACAGCGGCATTTCTTCTCTGGCTCTGGCCATGCGTTTTTGGATAACCTCTTCCGTTTCGGTGCCTCTGCCCCGCAGACGCTGTTCCAGTACCTCTTCCGAAGGCGGCAGGATAAAAATGCTGATGCAGGACGGATAGTTTTTCTTCACCTGCTGACAGCCCTGCACCTCAATTTCCAAAATAACGTCCTTGCCCTCCTGCATCCATTCCTCTGCCTGACGGCGGGGCGAACCGTAGAAATTGCCCACATACTCCGCATACTCCAAAAAGCCGTTTTCGTTAATCATCTGCAAAAACGCTTCTCTTGTCAGGAAGTGGTACTGTTGACCGTTTATTTCACCGGCACGGGGGGAACGGGTGGTAGCCGAAACCGACACACAGATATTCCCCTTTTTTTGCAGCTCGCTGACAACGGTTCCTTTGCCTGTTCCCGCAGGGCCGGAAATCACCACCAGCAATCCTTTATTTTTCATCCTTGCCTTCCTCCTCACTGCTTTCATTCACCCGATGCGCCACTGTTTCCGGCTGTACCGCCGACAGCACCACATGGTCACTGTCCATCACGATAACCGCTTTGGTCTTTCGGCCGCACGAGGCATCAATCAGCAGTCCTTTATCCCTTGCTGTCTGTACCATTCGCTTCACGGGTGCCGCATCCGGACTGACGATTGCCACAATGCGGGAAGCTGAAAGCATATTGCCGTAACCGATATTGATGAGCTTCATCCTAATCACCCGTTATTCAATATTTTGGATCTGTTCCCGAATTTTTTCAATCTCCGCTTTGATTTCTACCACTTTATGCGCCAGTGCCGCATCGCATACTTTAGAGCCTGTCGTATTGGCTTCACGGTTCATTTCCTGCACAATAAAGTCTAACTTTCTGCCGACAGGATCGCTCGTTTGCAGCAGCTGTTCCAGCTGGTCGTAGTGGCTCTTCAAACGGACGGTTTCTTCATTCACGGCGGTTTTATCGGCAAAAATCGCCGCTTCTGTCAGGACACGCTGCGGGTCAATACTGGTATCCTGCAAAACATCGCACAGTCTTTCATAGAGCTTCTGACGGTATTCCTCCACTGTCACGGGGGAACGGGCTTCGATTTCGTCCACTAACTTCAGGATCTTATTGCCGTGTTCCAGTACATCAGCCGCTAACTTTTCGCCTTCCCGCTCCCGCATCGCCAAAAAATCGCTGATGGCTTTGGCACCGGCTTCTTTGACAATAGCGATCAGGGCTTCTTCGCTTTCGGGTACCTTCGTCACGGTAAAGATATCCGCATACTGCGACAGCATCGAAACGGAAATATCGTCCTTCAGTTCATAGGTATCTCTCAGTTCACGCAGTGCCTGCACATAGCCGGCCGCTAAGGAATGGTTGATTTTAACATTAGCCGCTAAACTGTCGTTGGCTTCAATGGATACATAGATATCCACCTTGCCCCGAAAGATACAGCGGGACACCATTTCTTTAATGGTTTCTTCCAAAAAGCCGCAGCCCTTTGGCAGGCGGCACTGCATTTCAAGGAAACGGTGATTGACCGCCTTAATTTCAAAAATCGTCTGACGGCCGCCGGCCTGCCCTTCAAACCGACCGTATCCGGTCATACTTCTTATCACATAACTCACTTCTTTTCGTCTGTTAGTAACAGAGCATCACGACCTTCTCCGCAGGTTTTTCCTTTGCGGAAGGTAACCTCTGTATCTATCTATTGTAACAGCTTTGACGGGCTTTTGTCAACACACAGCCAAAAAACTTGCTTAATATTTGTTAGTTTTATCCAAAAAATTTCCTATGATAGCCTGTCCTTTGACGGCTTGTTTTGACAAATGATCGAATGTTTGAAAACGCCGAAACCGTGCCACACTAATCATAGACTTTCTCGAAAATTTTCGGGGAAGTCATCTAAGAACAGCCGCCGAAAGACTGCTTTTGGCCTGCGTCAACGCATACGCTGTTCTTTCCGTTTCGGGCTGTACCGCACCCATACGTTCTGCCGTTTTTGCGGCACAGCCTTGATTATTTTTCTGCCCGACACACCCAAAAGGAGGTGCGTTTTTTGAAAAAAATGGTTCGCTGTTTTGTCAAGCTGATCACCCCGATTCTATGCGGTTTGTTTGTGTGTGCCGCTGTCATCGGTACGCTCACGCCGGACAGCATGACAACCGCCGCACCGGAACAGGAGGAACTTTTTGGCAGTCTGCCGCTGTCACTGCACTTTGAAGAAACCGTTCCCGCCGCCGCTGACACCGCCGAACAGGAAAGCCCTTCCCTGAAAGCACAGCTGATGCTGTTAGGCTTTTTTCCGGTCAAAGAAGTCAATGTAACGCTGAGTGACCACCGGCAGGTATATGTAGGCGGCGAAGCCTTCGGTCTGCGGCTGTATGCGGACGGGCTGGTCATCTCGTCCACCGACAGTGTTCCCACCGCAGAAGGTGCGGTAAATCCTGCCGACTCCGCCGGATTGCAGCAGGGAGATATCCTGCTGTCGGTCAACGGTGTACCGCTGCGAACAAACGAACAGCTGTCCGAAACCGTTGCCGCCTGTCGCCAAACACCGCTTCATCTGCGGGTAAAGCGAAACGAGCAGGTTTTCAGTACAGACATCACGCCGGTGTATGATGTGCAGACACACAGTGATAAATTAGGGCTTCATGTGCGGGACAGTATCGCCGGCATTGGCACACTGACTTTTATTGACCCGCAGAACAGCAGTTTTGCCGGCTTGGGACATGGCATTTGTGACACGGCCAGCGGTTGTTTAATGCCGCTGTTGGACGGTGACATTGTGCCGATTCAAATCAACGCCGTTGAAAAAAGCCTCTGCGGTCATCCGGGAACGCTGTGCGGTTCTTTTGACGACAGCACCTCTCTGGGAACGCTCCTGCACAACAGTGACCACGGCGTATACGGCCGCATCAACACCCTGCCGCCGGAAAAAGAATTGGTACCCGTTGCTTTTCGTCAGGAAATCGTGCGTGGTTCTGCCGAATTGATCTGCACCACCGCCGAATCTTCCGTTCCCTGTGCCTACCGCATCGAGATTGAGGACATCAGCTACAACGATTACCGTTCCGTGAAGAACATGGTCATTCACATCACCGATGAACGCCTGCTTCAGCAAACCGGCGGCATTGTGCAGGGCATGAGCGGCAGTCCCATTCTCCAAAATGGCCGCTTAGTCGGTGCTCTCACCCACGTCTTTATCAACGACCCCACCCGCGGCTACGCCGTCTTTGCCGAAAACATGACCGCCCTTT
>CADCOZ010000125.1 GCA_902803125.1 uncultured Ruminococcus sp. | reverse complement strand
GTTTCAAGGGCTTTGGTAATCTTGGTCTTTTCTTCTACCGGAACAGCTTTGTTGCCGGTGAACTGAAGAGATACGATCTTGCTGTTGTTGTCCTGAGCGGACTTGGCAAGGTTTTCGCTGAAGGAATAATCAATCTTGTCGTTCTTCAGGGCTTCGGATTCGGCAATCGTATCGTCAATGGTCTTTTGGATATCGCTTTCGCTGACATCGCCGCTGTAGCTGTACTTAATAATCGTACCGCCGGTAAACTGGATATCTACCAGTGTGGGGAAAACGAAGATATTCAGCACTAAGCAGACCAGCATGATGCCCAGAGAAATGCCGAAGAAAATCTTGGTGTTTTTGATAAAGTCTATATGGAATGTCTGTCTCATGATGCTTTCTTACCTCCATACAGTCTTTTATTTCTCAGGAGTTTCCAACCTGAAATGGATTTGAGCATCAGGCGGGAAGCACCAACGCCCATGATAAAGTTGGCGATAACACCAACGAGCAGGGTATAGCCGAAGGCGTAAATCAAACCGGTGGTCGAAACGCCGAAAATCATCGAGAAGATGTTGGCAGGACCGAACACCAAAATCAGGATAATAGCCACAATAATAACGGTGATATTGCCGTCGAAGATAGCGGAGAAGCTGCCCTTGGTACCGTTGCGGATACAGCCGTCCAGGGTTTTGCCTGTCCAGAGTTCGTCCTTGATTCTTTCTGCGGTGATGATGTTCGCGTCAACACCCATACCAATGGAAAGGATCAAACCGGCAATACCGGGAATGGTCATGGTGAAGCTGGGGAAAACGGGGAAGTAGCCGGAAATCGCCATGATAGAAATGGCCATCTGACCCAGCAGAGCAATAAACGCAATAAAGCCGGGCAGTCTGTACATGATGAGCATGAACAGGAAAATCAGGCACATCGCAGCAATAGCGGCATAACCCATCGCTGTCAGGGCAGAATTGCCCAAAGAGGGACTGATAGTGCTGTAGCTTTCTACCTTCAGACCAAAGGGCAGAGCACCGGCATTGATCGTGTTGGCGAGCTTGGCAGCACTGGTGGCATCAAAGCTGCCGCTGATGATAGCCGTACCGTCAGAAATGACAGCGTTGACAGTCGGGGCAGAAATGCATTCATCGTCCATCCAGATAGAAATGGTCTGATTCAGATATTTAGAAGTCGCATCTGCGAATTTGGTGCGGCCTTCATCGTTCAGTTCCAGCACAACAACGTGTTCATGTGTACCGTCAGAACCCGTCTGATAGTTGCTGTAAGCCTTTTTAACGTCCTTACCTTCCAACAGCACTTCGCCGTTTTGATCAGACCCGCCTTTGAAGGTCAGGGAAGCAGTAGCGGACAGTTCGCTGATAGCGGTGTCGGGATCGTAGTCCTTTTCATCAGATTTCCACGGGAATCGGATAGTGATTCTGTCGTTGGTGTAGTCGGGATAGATTTCGTAGTCGGTGACATTCTGTGCGACCAAACGCAGTTCCAGAATAGCCTTGACGGATTCCATCTCATCGTCTGTTGCGTCTTTTCCATCTGGTGCGAAAACAGCTTCCACACCGCCGTTGATGTCGATGCCCCATCGAATATCGCTAATACCCTTGATATAGGTGATTTTGAAATCACCGTTCTCGCCGTAAACACCGAAAATCGAGGTGTAGGCGAGGGCAAGGATAATAACAAAGACGATGAAGAACACCGGTTTGCCAATTCGTTTCATACGGTATCCTCCAATATTGTTCTATTGTGTCCGATGCTTCAGCGGTGAAGGATAACGCTGGTACAACGAATTCTTGCCCCCAAAACATACAGACATATCGAATACAATTATATATTTTTTGTCTATAAAAGTCAAATCTTTTTTGGTTGTCAGAAAGAAGAAATCATTTTTTTCTTTCAGCAGAACGGCCATTTTTAGCAAAAAAAGAGCGTGATTCTGAGCTGTTTGAAGGTTAATTGAAGTTATCCTACGCTTTGTTCGACAATTTCAACAAAAAACACAGCATAATTTTGGCTATTCGCAGAAAGAGGAATCCGTTTTATGACTATCGCAAAAGAGGCTTTTTTCGAATCGGTCGGGGGAGAAGAAGAAATGAATAATGAATAGTGAATAATGTTTAGAATAAGCCAAAGTCAGCGATTTTTGGAAGGGGGAGAAATAAATAATAATAAAGAATAAAGAATAACGAATAAATAATAGTGT
>CADCOZ010000124.1 GCA_902803125.1 uncultured Ruminococcus sp. | reverse complement strand
TGACCCAGCTCTGCACCGGCATAGTTGGAGCCGCTGTAAATCATGCCGTCAATGATAATGCCGCCGCCAACACCTGTGCCAAGGGTAATAACAATGGCATCATTGGCTTCTCTGGCCGCACCAACGGTAAATTCACCGTAAGCGGCCGCATTGGCATCGTTTTCAACATAGATGTCAATACCCAGACGTTCTTTCATCATTTCGCCGATTTTCCAGTTGTGGAAATTAAAGTTGTTGGTAAACTCAATCACACCGGTAGCACCGTTAACCGCACCGGGCGCACCGATACCCACAAAGTTGATGTCGTTTTTGGTCAGTCCGGCACTTTCAAGGGCTTTCAGGGCAACCGCCGCCATATCATCACAAATTTCCTCCTGTGAACGGGGAATATTGGTTTTGCAGCTTGCCTTTACGATAATATTGCCATCCTCATCAACCACACCGGCCACAATGTTGGTGCCACCGAGATCAATACCGAGATAATACATAAAGCAATTCCTCCTAAGAAAGTATTTTCTACCTTATGATTATATCATATTGCACAATTTTTGAAAAGGGTATTTAAAAAAATTAAAAAAATTGTCGTTTTATACAACTTTCAAGTCGATTTCATAGGCATTTTGACAAGCCAAAAAGCATCTTTGCCGTCACTTGTGACAAAAGAGGAACCGCTTCCTATCAACAGCCGCAAAAGCACCCGCCTGTTCCTGAAAACAAGCGGGTGCTTTTGCATTATTACTGTACATCACGGCGGTTGACAAAGCGAATGGTCAGGAACAGGAAGATCACCGTTAAGCCAACGCCTTCGGCCAAGGCTGCCCACACGTTGATATTAGTGGCCAACAGCATTTGATCGGGGGCATAGGCACTGATATTGATATCGGCATTGAACAGCTTGCTCAGGGCAAAGTTCAGGGGCAAATACAGCAGGGACAGCGTTCCCAGTCCTAAAATAACGCCGGCAATAATGCCCAGTGTCTTTTTGCCGAAACCGGTGGTAAACAACAGCAGCAGGGCGGTTAGACCACTGGCCAGCAGAAACTTCAGGAAAAATTCTAAAATTCCTTCGCCAAGGGCTTCATCTGCGGTCAGACCTTGGGTCACGCCGTAGCCGATCAGCGAACCGATCAGCCCCACCACCATAAAAATCAGGTTATGAATAGCGATAACAATCATCTTGGAAACCGCTAAATAGCCGTGACTCGGCACCTGTCCGGCAATATTCTTGACATAGCCGTTGGCCAAATCCAGATACGAAAAGCTGGACGCCGAAACGAACACCAGCACCCATAAAATCGACAAGCCGCCCATCGGCGAACGAAAGATACCCGACAGCGGATAGGCTATCTGATACGCATTCGCTACCATCTGTGCTTCGGCAGCGGCCTGCACGTCACCGGTAGTTTTCACAAGGTTCAGGAGAATATCGGAAAAAACCTTTCCCAGAATCGGCAGAATAATCGTAGCCGCTAAAATAATGCCTGCAAAAACAAAAAACATCTTAAACTTTTTTAGTTTGTACAGATCCATCTTCACCAGATTGCCCATCGCTCTCTCCTCCTTCCTTTGTCACAGACAGATAATAATCCTCCAGCGAAAAGCTGTCCAGCCGCACTTCCTTGACAAACAGGTCATGCGCCACCAACTGTTTGACCACGTCATGCTGTCTGTCCGGAATGTCACGCATCCGCAGGGAACCGTCCTTATCCAGACGGATATCGGTCATGCCCATTTTCTGTATGACCGCTAACGCCTTTTGGTTATCATCGGTATTGATCAGCGTATAGCTCCCGCTTCTTTGCTGTAGTTCTTCCGTGGTAAACTCATCAATCAGCGTACCGTTGTTAATGATACCGTAGGCATCTGCGAACTTTCCCAATTCGTCCAAGATATGACTGGAAATCATAATGGTAATATGCCGTTCGTCCCGCAGAGTTGAAAGCATTTGACGCACGTCTACAATGCCCTGCGGGTCAAGGCCGTTGATCGGTTCATCCAGAATAATGAGTTGCGGGTCACCAATCAGCGCCAAAGCAATTCCCAGACGCTGACGCATACCGAGTGAAAACGAACCGGCTCTTTTTTTGCCGGTATCAGAAAGTCCCACCAACTCCAGCAGTCCTTCCAAATACTTTCTGTCATCTCTGCCCAAAGCGATGGCTTTTACTCGCAGATTGTCATAAGCCGACATTTTGGGATACAGTCCCGGTGCCTCAATCAGCACACCGACCTGATGCATTTCTGCCCGCAGTTCTTTGCCCTCCTTGCCAAACAGCGTATAACTGCCGCTGGTCGGTCTGGACAATCCGCTGAGCATTCTCATGATGGTTGTTTTGCCCGCACCGTTGCGTCCGATCAGACCGTAGATTTCTCCCGGCCGAATACTGATATTCACATCGTCTGCCGCCAATTTGTGGCCATACTTCTTGGTCAGATGATGGGTTTGGATAATATAATCCATGTTGTTCTCTCCTTTCTGCTTTTCGGCTGTTGGCCACCCGCCAATAGTCTGTTCCTTAAAGCCGGCCGTTCAGCCAAGCCGCTTTACTTGTGGTATTTCCCGCCGCCGTTGATTTGAAACGCCCGATACAGCTGTTCGCACAGCATAACTCTTGCCAGCTGATGCGGAAAAGTCATGGCGGACATGGACAGCCGCAGTTTGGCGGTTTTCTTGACCTCTTCGGACAAGCCCCATGACCCGCCGATGATAAATACAAGATGTCCAAAACCGTTCACCGCCGCCTCTTCGATAGCAGAAGCCAAGGCTTCGGAAGTATACTGCCGTCCTTCAATGCACATAGCAATCACAAACGCACCTTTGGGAAGGGCATCCAACAGCCGCTGTCCTTCTTTTTCGAGCGTGTGGCGGATATGAGCGGCGGCGGCCTTATCGGGCATACGTTCCTCTTCCACTTCCACAATGCGAAACTGACAGCTTCCCTTCAGGCGTTTGCCGTATTCCTCACAGGCTTCTGTCCACCAGCGTTCCTTCAGCCGACCGACACACAGCACCGTTACCGCTAACATGGCTTTTCCTCCTTTTGTTCAGTACAGCACCGGCCGGTCATGACAAACCTCCGGTACGACCGATAACAGGAAATCCACCTGCGGGTGCATTCCGTTGCAGGCCAACTCACAAAGGGCCGTTTGCAGGGCTAACTCCGGAATGTTGTTTTCTTTGCTCAGATGTGCCAGCAATAAGCGGGTCGTTCCCGTCTTGACAAAACCGGCGGCGGCTTCGGCACACAGCTTATTGGAAAGATGCCCGATATCCGAAAGGATACGCCGCTTGAGCACATAGGGATAACTCCCGCACTGAAGCATTCCCACATCGTGGTTCGATTCCAGCACCACGGTATCACAGCCCGTCAAAGCCTCCCGAATGGCCGGTGTAACCACTCCGGTATCGGTCGCAAACGCCGTTTTGCGGCCGTCCTGCGTTTCTATCACATAGCCGTACCCTTCCGCACAGTCATGCGACAGCCGAAACGGCACCACCGAAAAGTTATCCAGCTCCACCCCGTCCAAGGTAATCGGCTGACCGTCCACTTTTTCGTTGATATATCCTTTTTCGTGCAGAGCCGCTATGGTTCCATAGGAAGCATAGGTCTTGATATGGTAGCGGGACGCAAACACCCGCAAACCGCTGACATGGTCAATATGTTCATGCGTAATGAAAATCGCCTGTATGTTCCGCACATCAATTTCTTTTTCCCTGAGGGCATTTTCTATCTGTTTGGCACTGCGGCCGCAGTCAATCAAAATGCCCTGCCCGGCCGTTTCCAAATAATAGCTGTTGCCCGAACTGCCTCTGAACAGCGGACATAATTTCGGCATAGTCTTCCCCCCCTTTTCCCGTTTATTCTACTCTTTTTTTCTCCTCCCGTCAAGAATAATGTTGGAGGGCTTTGCCCTCCAAACCTCCCACCAGGGGGTCTCCCCCTGGACCCCCGTTGGGGGAACCCCTTTTCTAGCGAAAAAAGGGGTTCCCCCAAGCCCCCTCCCTAAATTCGCTGACTTTTGGTTCCTTACACATTATTCGTTATTCTTTATTCTTTCATTTTGGCCGATTCCTGATAAGCTCGTCCTTGTCAAAC
>CADCOZ010000123.1 GCA_902803125.1 uncultured Ruminococcus sp. | reverse complement strand
CTGCCGGACAGCGTTCAGATAGTGGGCAGCGGTGCGTTCGACTATACCGGCTGGTATAACAATCATCCCGATGGGGATATGCTCTTAGGACAGTGCTACTATAAATATAAAGGAACTATGCCGGACAACTATGAAGTGACCGTTGGGGAAGACGTTCAGCTGATAGCGGACGGGGCCTTTTCTGACAGAACTACTTTGACACAGATTACCATGCCCATGCACATTACCCGTATCGGCAACAGCCTGTTTTACTGCTGTACGCATTTGACGGAAATCAACCTGCCCCAGCAGTTAGTGACCGTGGGCGATAGGGCTTTTTATCGCTGTGAGGCTCTGAAAAGCATTGTGTTCCCCGACTGCACCGAAAGTATCGGTCAAGAAGCCTTGTCGGAGTGTCTGACACTGACCAGAGTAGTTTTGCCGCACAGCCTGCGTTCCATCGGGGAAGATGCCTTTGTCGGCTGTTATCAGCTGTCGGACGTGATATATATCGGCACCAAAGAGGATTTTGATGCCATTGAGATGACCGATAAGACCAGAGAACTGCTGTTGGCGAAAATCACGTTTGTGACCTCTTCCGATGCGGTGCCGGACGTGCTGAATTCTTCCCCTAACAACCGTTCCGGTTCACAGAATCAAACGCAGAGGACACAGAACCGAGGAGCGGCGGCTGTCATTCAGGAAGAAAATAAGGTGTGGACGATTGTTATTATTGCAGGAATCGCTTTTATCGTTGTGATGCTGATAGCGTTTGTGGTACGAGCCATTCTCAGCAGAAAGAAGCCTGTCCCCGTGCAGGAACCCCCCTCTGCATCGCCTGTCCCGCCTGTCACGCAGATGCCCCGCTGGCGTAATGCACCTTCCTCTTCGGCTGATACCGCATCTTCAACAGATACAGAGAAGCCGGTCGAAACCGAATCGTCAACAGATACAGAGGAACCGCCGAAAGATACCGAAGCATAACCAACCGTTGGCTGTCGTGAAAGGAGTTATCAGAATGACTGTGATGGATTGCCATGCCCATATTTATCACCCGAAATTAGCGGCCAGAGCCGTCAAAGGTGTCGGAGCCTTCTATGAGGTGCCGATGGCCTGCGGCGGTACGGTGGAAGAACTGCTGACGATGGCAGAACAGAGTCCGGTGAAGCGGTTTGTAGTGAATGTGGTGGCACCCAATGCCAAATCTGCGGCAAAGCTGAATGATTTTATCGCCGCAGAATGCCAAAAGCATCCGGAACTGATTGGCTTGGGAACTCTGCATCCCGATATGGATAATGTCGGGGAGGAAGTCGACCGTATTCTTTCACTGGGGCTGAAAGGCATTAAACTGCATCCGGATACCCAGCAGTTCAACGCCGACAGCGACAGGGCGATGAAGATGTATGAACAGATAGAAGGCCGCCTTCCCCTGCTCATTCACAGCGGGGACTATCGCTATGATTTTTCGCATCCGAGAAGAATCGCCCGCATTTGCGACAGCTTTCCGAAACTGACGATGATAGCGGCTCATTTGGGCGGCTGGTCGATTTTTGAAGAAGCCGTTCCCTATATGCAGGACAGGCACTGTTATATGGATTTATCAAGTGTGATGCCGTTTGTCAAGCCTGATAAGGTGTTGTCCTATATTCGTCTGTACGGTGCGGACAGGCTTTTGTTCGGGTCGGATTATCCGATGTGGCACCCGGTCAGCGAGTATGAACAGTTCATGCGTCTGCCGCTGACAGCAGAGGAACAGGAAAAAATTCTGTATCGGAATGCGGCGGCCATCTTTGGGCTGTGAACGAGTTAGGAGTTAGGAATTAGAATCAATTGCGGTCGCATCGGCTCAAGGGTGGAACCCTTTGGGCGGGTGCGGCTGTTTTTGTTGTGTAAATGATTTCGGCATTCTTCACAAAAGGATAGGAAAATATTTGTGGGAGGAAAGCCTTGACAAATGGGACGATAAGATATAGAATATCAATAGACTACACAAAGTAGTAATTTTTAGAGAGGTGATAGGTATGTATGAGTTGAGAGCAGGCAGCAGTGAGGCGCAGTTTGCCGATTTGATTTGGGAGAATGAGCCGATTGCATCGGGAGCTTTGGCGGCTTTGAGCAAGGAACGCTGGCAGTGGGCGAAAACAACGGCCTTTACCGTCTTGAAACGGCTGTGCGATAAGGGTATCTTCCGCAACGAAAATGGCATGGTCACTTCGGTGCTTTCCCGTGAGGAATGCTATGCCGTGCAGAGCGAAAAGTTTGTGGAAAAGAATTTTGGCGGTTCTCTGCCGGCGTTTGTGGCGGCGTTTACGTCCCGCAGAAAGCTGTCGCCCAAGGAGGTTGAAGAACTTCGCCGCATGGTGGACTCGTTTGAGGAATCCGAATGAGGCGGGTTGTCTGACAGATGGGAGGGAAACACGATGAAAACCATCTTTTTGTACTTACTCAACGGCAGTATTGTGGTTAGCCTGCTGATTGTTCTGGTGCTGTTGGTGCGGCTGATGGCCCGAAAAGCCCCCAAAAACTTCTTTTGTTTATTATGGGCGGTGGTGGGACTGCGGCTGATACTGCCGTTTTCTCTCGGCGGTGTGCAGTGGTTTTCACCGGCTGATACCGTTCCCGCAGAACCGTCCGTTACCGTCAGCGAACCGGTACAGACGGCTTCCGAGCCGCTGACATCGGCGGCTTCTGTACCGTCTGCGGATACGCCGGCCGCATCGAATGTCCGTGACCGACCCTCGGATACGGCCATACAGGAACATACCGCATCCGAACAAACAGCGGCGATCACCAACACCCAAGACCGCCCCTCGAATGCGGTACAGGAACATACGGCACCGGATACAACCGCCGTGACAGCACCAACCGCACCCGCTGCGGCGGCTAACAGCGGTTTGTCGTGGTCACTGCGTGAAGAATGGCTGATAACGATTGTCGTTATCTGGCTGGCGGGCATGGGAATCCTGCTGTTATATGCGGCGGTCATGAGTGTCAGACTGCACCGCCGTATTAAAACAGCCATTCCCCTGCGGGATAACATTTATCAATGTGATGCCATTGACAGCCCGTTTATTTTTGGCATGATTCGACCGAAAATCTATCTGCCGATGCCCCTTGACAGCACAGATTTACCGTATGTGCTGGCACACGAACAGGCACATCTTTCCAGACGGGATTATCTGACCAAGCCGCTGGCGTTTCTTTTGCTGACGGTTCATTGGCTGAACCCGCTGGTTTGGGCGGCGTTTGTGCTGTTCAGCCGTGATGTGGAACTGGCGTGTGATGAAAAAGTCCTGCGGGAACATGACCATTACCGCAAGGACTATTCTATGGCACTCATCAACTGTAGTGTGCCAAGAGATGTGACCCGTTATGTCCCGTTAGCGTTCGGAGAGATTGCGGTTAAGTCCCGCATTCAAAATATCCTGCGTTACCGCAAGCCCAAGCGTTGGACACTTGTCTTATGTGCGGTGCTGGTGCTGACACTGACAGCGGCGGCTTGTACCGTGCCGAATCCGGTGCAGGTGCAGGAAGATAACGGTTCACCGTCCAACGTGTCGGAACCCGAAGAAGTCCTCAATCCTTTTGATTGGGACAGTCCCGACATGAAACAGACCATCATCGAACGCATGAAGGCAGAAGCCGATGCCGCCGGAAGAATTGAACTGCGGCTATGGTGTGCCGGTGATGACAGAACCTTTGAAAAGACGATGATTGAACGGTTTCAGGAATACTTTGCCGAGGACGGCCTGAGCATTGAGGTGAACATTTCGGCAAAATCAGCGGGAGATGGAGAAGTAGCGTATCGGTCACAGCGTTCCGGAAGCAAGCCGGATGTGTTTGTGTGTTATGGCGATGAGATACCCTCGCTGGCCGAAGAACAGCTGATTGCACCGGTGGAACCCTTCTATGCGGATAACGTCAAGGCAGAAAACGACCCTGAAACCGTCACAGAAGCAAAGTTCAAAGGTACACTGTACGCTTATCCGCAGGTATATATGGACGGACTCTATCTTTTCTACGATAAGAGCGTCTTTAGCTATCAAGATATTGCATCATTGGACACCATGATAGAAAAAGCCGCTTTTCAACAGAAACCGATCTATATGGATCTGCGTGACTCGTACTATGCCCTTCCCATCTTTTTGGCGGCGGGCTGTGATGTGCATTGGGACAGCAACGCACAGGTGCAGACTGTCACGCTCAATACCCAAGAGGGATTGTGTGCGATGGAGATCATCCGGGATTTGTGCAAAAGTGCGGGCTTTGGAACCAGCAGTTCCGTTGATCCGGCAGTGCCGATCCATTCGTTTGGCTATGGCTGTTCAGCAATGATTACGGGAACATGGTTCGCCAATGATTTGAGAAAAGCGATTCCGGAAGAGAATTTTGGCGTGGCCAAGCTGCCAACGATTATTGTCAATGGTGAACAGCGGCAGATGATTAGCCCCGCCAACGATATGGTGCTGTGCGTGGGGG
>CADCOZ010000122.1 GCA_902803125.1 uncultured Ruminococcus sp. | reverse complement strand
GAACTGCCGCTGGAAGAATCCATGAAGCTTTTTGAAGAAGGCGTAAAGCTCTCCAATGCCTGTTATGAAATTTTGCAGAAGGCAGAACAAAAAATTACCTTTGTCACTGCCCTGAGCCATCCGGAGGAGGAAGAAACATGAGTTGGAATATCGCATCCTTCGAACAGGAATTACTGTCTTTTCTGCCGCCAAACGAACCGCTGACTCAAACCGTTATCAATGCCATGCGTTACAGCCTGACAGCAGGCGGCAAGCGTATCCGTCCCCTGCTGACGCTGTCCTTTGCATCTTTGTGCGGAGGCAGTGAAGCCGCCGCCATGCCGTTTGCGTGTGCCGTAGAAATGATTCACACTTATTCACTGATTCACGATGACCTGCCTTGTATGGATAACGATGATATGCGGCGGGGTAAGCCTACCAATCATAAAGTATTCGGAGAAGCCGCCGCCGTTTTAGCCGGTGACGGTTTACTGACACTGGCCTTTGAAACCGTGCTGTCCGAACGAGCGGTCACTCTGAACGGCTATGAAAAGTGCGTAAAAGCCGGTCACCTGCTGTCCGCCTGTGCGGGTGCGCAGGGCATGATTGGCGGACAGATCATTGACATGGAGAGTGAAGGCCGCACCGTATCGGCAGAACACTTAGCCGCTATGGATCGCAAAAAAACCGGCGCTCTCATCAAAGCGGCGTGTTTGCTGGGCTGTATCTCTGCGGGAGCCGATGAACCGCAGACACAGGCCGCTGCCCGCTATGCCGAATGTATCGGGCTGGCCTTCCAAATGGTAGATGATATGCTGGACGAATTATCGGACGAAGCCACGCTCGGCAAACCCATTGGCAGTGACAAAAAGAATCAAAAGTCCACTTATGTTACCCTGCTCGGTTTAGAGGAATGCCGTCAGCGAAGCATCTCCCTGACCGAAGAAGCCATTGAAAGCCTTTCCGTTTTCCCTCAGGGAACCGAAACTCTTATTTCCCTTGCCCGACAGCTGTGCGACAGAAAGAAATAGTGAGAGTTGGAGGGCTTTGCCCTCCAAACCTCCCACCAAGGGCTTTGCCCCTGGACCCCACAAGCCTTTGAAAAGGCTTGAGCGAAACTTTTGTGTTGATGGTTCATTAAGTTTTCTCCTGAAGCAGAAATAGAGAATAACGAATAGTAAACTGAAAACTGAAGACTGAAGACTGAAGACTGAAAAATGAATAATGTTGATTTAGATCAAGTCAGCGAATTTAGGGAGGGGGCTTGGGGGGTCTCGCCTGTCGGCTCGGTCCGGTCGCTTTGGCCTTGCGGCCAAGGTGTCCACCGGACACCCGCTCTCCCCTTTTTTCGCCAGAAAAGGGGTTCCCCCAACGGGGTTTGGGGCAGAGCCCCAACATTGGAACTTGCATTATGGAGAAAAACGGTGTATAATTATGCAGGAAATGTATAAGGGTATCAAGAGGTACCGCAAAAAGAACCGGCTGTTGTGAAAAGTCGGTTGGGATGAAAAAATGGAGATTGTATCAGTATGCTTCTTTTAGATAAAGTTAATACACCGTCCGATGTAAAAAATCTGACGGAAGAAGAAATGGTTCTCTTGGCACAGGAAATACGGGATAAAATCGTTGAAACCGTGTCGGAAAACGGCGGTCATTTAGCATCAAATTTAGGCGTGGTCGAGCTGACTATCGCCCTGCACAGCGTTTTCGACACACCAAAAGATAAAATCGTCTGGGATGTCGGTCATCAATGCTATGCCCACAAAATTCTGACCGGACGCTGTGAACAAATCAACACTATCCGCACCGAAAAGGGACTGTCCGGATTTCCGAAACGGAGTGAAAGTGACTATGACTGCTTCGATACCGGTCACAGCAGTACCTCCATTTCGGCGGCTCTGGGTATAGCCTGTTCGGATGAAATGCAGAAAAGCGGTGCCTATACCATCGCCGTTATCGGAGATGGAGCCCTGTCGGGCGGTCTGGCCTTTGAGGGTCTGAATAACGCCGGCCGTTCGGCTAAACGCCTGATTGTTATCCTCAACGACAATAAAATGTCTATTTCCCGTAATGTCGGTTCCATGTCCCGCTATTTGTCGAGTATCCGCATCAAGCCTTCCTATTTACACGCCAAAAGCAAAATGCACCGGCTGTCCCGCATTCCGCTGGTCGGCAAACCAATGACCCGTGGCATGAAGCGTGTGAAAGACTGGATGCGGGATGAGTTTTTCGGGCAGAAAAACAATCTGTTTGAACAGCTTGGGTTTACCTATCTGGGACCCTATGACGGTCATAATATTGCACAGCTGCGCACCGCTTTGCAGGCCGCCTGTCATAAGCCTGTGCCGGTGCTGATTCACGTCTGCACCAAGAAGGGCAAGGGCTATGAATATGCCGAAAAGAACCCCAAGAATTTTCATGGCGTTTCCGCCTTTGATGTGGAAACAGGCGAACCGAAATCTACCTCTACCGGCTATTCCGATGTATTCGGGCGGTGTTTGTGTACACTGGCCGAAAAGGACAGCCGCATTTGTGCCATTACCGCCGCTATGTCTATCGGCACAGGGCTGAATGCCTTTTCCCGACAATACAAGGAACGCTTTTATGATGTCGGGATTGCCGAAGAACACGCTGTCACCTTTGCGGCCGGTTTAGCGGTCGGAGGTATGATTCCCGTGTTTGCCGTCTACTCCACCTTTTTACAGAGAAGCTACGATCAGCTTTTGCATGATGCGGCTTTCCAAAAACTGCATATCGTACTGGCCATTGACCGAGCCGGTATTGTGGGCGAGGACGGCGAAACCCATCAGGGCATTTATGACACCTCGTTTCTCTATACCATGCCGCACCTCACCCTCTTCGCTCCATCAAGTTTTTATGAACTGGAAACCATGCTGTCCAAGGCTCTGTATGATACCGAAGGAATAGCCGCTGTCCGCTATCCGAGAGGCGGCGAACAGTATCTCCCCGCTGATTATCAATATCAGGGCAAGCCGTACAGCCTTTACGGTAATCCGGAAGCCCCTGTTTTGGTAGTGACCTACGGCAGAGAGTTCTCACAGGCTTGTCTGGCCAAAGAAGCCCTGCGGGAGGAAGGCATTGACATCTGTATTCTGAAACTGAATGTCCTGAAATCCATGGCTATCGGTGCCTTCGGCACAGCTATGAAGTATCCGACCGTCTATTTTTTTGAAGAAGGTATTCGTACCGGCGGTATCGGGGAACATTTTGGCTTTCAGCTGTATGATGCGGGCTTTCAAGGAACGTATCGGCTGACGGCTCTCAACGGTTCGGTGCCGCAGGCCAAAACAGGAGCCGCCCTGCATAAAGCAGGTTTAGATGCATCTATGATTGCAACCCGCATTCGGAACGATATCAAATTAGGAGGCACTCATGGCAGGAAAAAAAAGACTGGACCTTTTGGTCTATGAAGCCGGCTTTGCAGAAAGCCGTGAAAAAGCCAAAGCGTTAATTATGGCCGGTGTCATCTATGCCGATAACCAAAAGGCCGATAAACCCGGCACCGCCTATCCGGAAACGGTACACTTGGAAATGCGTGGAGCCAAACCGAAATACGTCAGCCGCGGCGGCTTAAAATTAGAAAAAGCCATGCAGTCCTTCGCACTGGATTTAACCGGCATGGTGACCATGGATATCGGTGCTTCTACCGGCGGCTTTACCGACTGTATGCTGCAAAACGGAGCGGTCAAGGTCTATGCGATAGATGTCGGTTACGGTCAATTGGACTGGAAACTGCGAAACGATGAACGGGTCGTGAATCTGGAACGCACCAATGTACGCTACCTTACATCGGAACAGGTGCCTGACCCGATCGACTTTTTCAGCGTTGATGTTTGTTTCATCTCGCTGACGCTGGTACTGCCGGCGGTGCGGCCGCTCCTCAAAGATAACAGCACCGCTGTTTGCCTGATTAAACCGCAGTTTGAAGCCGGCAAAGGCAAGGTCGGCAAAAACGGCGTGGTGCGTGACAAAGCCATTCATCAGGAAGTCATTGACAAAATCATTGACTATTGTCTGCACAACGGCTTTGATATCCTCGGTTTGGACTACTCCCCTATCAAAGGACCGGAAGGTAATATTGAATATCTGCTCTATATCCGGAAATCCGAAGCTCCGCAAAATGTTGACGAACCCGATACAGAAGCCGTGGTAGAGGCCTCACACCGTCAGCTGGATCACTGAGCGGGCTGACAGGAAGAGAACACGGATATATTTGGGGTCAATCAAAATCAGCGGTTTTAGAAAAGGGGAGGTGCGGGGGAAAACCATTTTTCCGCCAGAAAAGGGTTGTCCCCCGGTAACTGACAGAACAAAATGGATTTCTGTTGGAAGGGAAGGAGTTGTGTATGAATTTGAACAGGATCCAGAGAATAGCCGTGATTCCCAATCTGACCAAAAAAGATGCCTACGGAACCACCCTTCAGGTACTGACACAGCTAAAAAAGCTGTCCATGTCCATATATATGACCGGAGATAACGAAAAACGCTTCTCCGGCAGCGGCATTACCTTTTTTGATACGCCGGAAGCCCTTTGTCAGGCGGCTGATATCATTCTGACCATTGGCGGTGACGGCACCATTATCCATGCCGCCGCACACGCTTCTTTTTTCCACAAACCTATTCTCGGTATCAATACCGGCCGTCTTGGGTTCGTGGCCGAGCTGGAAAAGGACGAACTGGATATGCTGTCCCGCTTGGCCGACGGTTCCTATTCCATTGAAAAACGCATGATGCTGCAAATCACGCACAGCGGCCAAAACGGGTTCCGCTCCTTTCGTGCGATGAACGATGCGGTCATCTCCCGCGGTTCCTTGTCCCGCCTGATTGACATTGACGTTTCACTGGCCGCCGAAAAAGGCTATATTTGCAGTTATCGGGCAGACGGTCTGATTCTCTCTACTCCGACAGGCTCCAGTGCCTATTCTTTAGCTGCCGGCGGTCCCGTGGTGGAACCGACCATGAAATGTATCCTGATGACCCCTGTCTGTTCCCATTCCCTCTTTGCCCGTCCAGTTGTTTTCAGCCACCATTCCCGCTTATCGGTCACCGCTTCCTGCGATGATGATACCGAGGTCTTTCTGACCGTGGACGGTGCTGTT
>CADCOZ010000121.1 GCA_902803125.1 uncultured Ruminococcus sp. | reverse complement strand
GGAGGGTCTGCCAATGTTTCACGTGAAACAAAGTAAGGAAGTTTCCCACCAATATCTCATGAAACAAAACAGAGGGTTCCTGCCAATGTTTCACGTGAAACAAAGTAAGGAAGTTTCCCGCCAGTGTATCCCATGAAACAAAATAGAGGGTTCCTGTCAATGTTTCACGTGAAACAAAGTAAGGAAGTTTCCCGCCAATGTATCCCATGAAACAAAACAGGTACGACTTTCATCGTACCTGTTCTTGGCCTATTAAGTATCGCTGTGATAGAGGGTATCGCCATTGAGCATAATGATATCAATGTTGTGGATATCAAGGGTAACCGTTGCGGCTATTTTTTCGTTTTCGCTTAGCCGCAGATCATTGTCAAAGGGTTGATCCGTATAAGCCAGTATCCAATCTTGGGTAAAATAGGTATCTTTGAATACTTGTGTTTGTCCGAAATCAACAAAGCGGTATTCGGTGCCGTCCTTCATGCGGATAAAGGATTGTTCATAGTCAATAAATTCCGTGTCGGTAAAGGCTTCCGGATGACCAAAGGGATCTGTTTCAATGGCTTCCAACAGAACTTTATACGGCGTGATGTACACCGCAAAAGCATAGCCTTCTTGGAAAACATGAGGGGCCGCTTGATATTCCAGACCAAAGTCAATACGGTTGGCTTGCTCTTCATGGTTCATATCAGGAAGATAGTTCGGTATCTCGTCAGAAAGGAAAAGCGGCGTGATGTACGGGGAAGCACCTCTTTGAAAGTACTGCTTCAGATAATCGCCATTATCCGTATAGGTAATTTGTTGGAGGAGAACCTCTGTGGCCTCTTCTTCACTGAGAGAATTGTCTGTGTCAGGATAGTAGCTGTTCATCTCAACCATCATCGTTCGCTGTCCGCTGGCATCGTTTTCTTTGGTGACAGAAATGTTGGCAATAATGAGGTCGTTTTCCTGATTCTTTTCCAACTGTTTGATCAGTTCTATCAGCTGTTCTTCTGTTCCGCAGACTGTCAATGTCATACTGAGTACCTGATAATGACCCGTGTCTGTTTGGTAATACCAAACCGGCTTAAAGGTCAGGTCACGCATCAGCTGATTGGCCAATTCGTTATGGCTGAAATAATCCGTATAGGTTTGTTCGGAACCTTTCACGAGATGGAACCGGCTTTTATCAAAGACAGAAGCATTCACGACGGCATGACCGTCTTGACCCTGTCGGTAAATGATTTGACCGTTGATCGTGATGGAGTCCACTTCTTTCGGATTCAGAACGCTGGAATTTTTGACTTCGTCCAAGATGGTTTTTCCCCTTTCGACTTCCATGGGGATATCGCTGAAATACAGCGTCATTTTATCTTCTACCGTCAGCATAACGCCGTCCTCGGTATAAAAGCCGGTGGACGTATTGCCTTCGACAAGATAGTAGATATGCTGGTCTTTCATGGTAACATAAGAGGAAGAGGAATCAAGGAAGTAATAATCCTCTCCCCGCTGTTTTTCCTGAAAAACGGAAAGGGCATAGGCGTTGTCAATGGAAAAAAAGTCATCATCAGCCGCCGCCACTGCTTTTTGGGTATCTTCTTCGGAATATTGATGGAGATGGCAGTAATCCGTCAGCAAAGCGGCAACGTCCTCTTTGGCAAGCAGTCTTTCAGACGACAATTGGAGATGGAACGGTGACAGTGTCATTTCAACACTGGTATCCGGCCGGAGAAAATCCGGTGCATGATCCGCTTCGATAACAGACGTAATCGGTTCGGTCATTTCAAAATCCATGGTAAAGCTCAGATCAAACGGCATATCATAACGGATTTTTTCTATCTCGTAAAGCTGATACATACCGTCCTCATACACCACACGACAGTTTTCGCCCATATTGATGCCTTGTTCCAAGCAATAGTCATCGGCTTTCTGGCGGGTGCTTTCTTCCCAATCGGGATAGGTTCCCAGGAGCCTGCTGTTTTTGCAGGCATAGAGATGGTCGAAGCTCAACTCGGTGATACCGCCTTCGGACGCACCGGTTTCTGCATTGATATTGATATACAGCATGATTTCTTTCTTGTCCTCGCTCAGACGGCATTCCAGCGTGGAAGGATGTTCCAGAATCAAGTAATTGTCATCACCGCATTTGGTATAGCAAACATACTCATAATCATAAGTGCTGTGCATACTGCGCAGGCTTGTCAGATAATCACCGTCTTCCGGCTGTATCCAGTCATCGGATGACCATAGCATAGAAATCAAGGTGGCTTCCGGCTGTAAAAAACCGTCTTCGTCTGTTAAGAAGGTGGTGTTGTCCGCTTTGGTCAGGGAAACAGAGGCCACGATATTATTTTGGTCGCCGACAAGGCCGACAAAATAAGCGGAAAGCGTATCATTGGCTGAGGTAAAGCGGAATTTCTCCGGTTCATAGATGGTCAGCGCACTGACATCGCCGTTATATTTTTCGGTGAAGTCCGGCTTGAGCAGTTGGGTGGCAATTACCGTACTGCTGACAAGGATGGCAGAAACAGCCGCCGCAACCAGGAAAATGCTGAGGTACTTGTGCTTTTTGCTTTGGGGTTTTTGCGAATGGATTTGCTGTAAAACATTGTTGGATATCTTTTGCGGGTCAATGACGGGACAGCGGGAAATCGTTGCTTCATCAATATCAAAATCTTCGTCTATTTGGTCAAATAATTCTCTGAAGGTGGACATCAACAAAACCCCCTTTCTGTAAGAATGGCCTTGAGCTTTTGTCGGGTGCGTTTGAGTTTGGATTTAACGGTTTCCAGATGTATCTGCATCACCTCGGCAATTTCCGGCGTTTTTTGATAGTAATAGTAGTAACGAATCAATATTTCACGGTCCGGCTCCGGCAGTGTGCGGATAATTTCTTTCAGCGAACGATTCAGTTCCTGTTGTTCTGTATTTTCTGCGATAGAAAAATTATCTTCAGGATCATAATCATCAATGTCCACGAGCGTACCCGCTTTAAGAGAAGAAAGTTTATTGAGTGCTCTGGTTTTGGCGATACAGCCCAAATAACCTTTGAGTTTATCGGGCTGTACCTTGTCAGCATTGTTCCAGAGTGTCAAAAAAACATCGGAGGTCACTTCTTCGATATCTTCCTTTGTCAAAGAACCGCCGCCTACATTATAAATAATTGCAGACACCCACGGTGTAAAATGAAGGATAATATCGCTCAAGGCTTTTTCGTCCTTGCGTTTCAGTCGTTTGGCCAATTTTTCTACATCCACGCTTGTACCTCCTTTGAATTTTAGAAGCTTCTAATAATATAACAGCTCGCAATCCGTTTTAGGGGCAGGAAAAATGACTTTTTCATTAAAAACTGTCATCATTATACACGATATCCCCAAGAAAAGAAATCTTTTTTCAAAAAAACAGGACGAATTCATCGGTGAAGATGAGTTCGTCCTGTGAAAAAAGAAGTCAGGGGATATCAGGTGTTGTCAGCGGAATAAACGATATCGCCGTTAACAATGACCTGTGCGATATTGCGGGGGTCAACCAGAACACGTTTCATGTACCATGTGCCGGAAAACTGCGTGGTTTCCAAAGAAGTGTTCTGAAGCTGTTGGTAATAGCTGATGGGCTGTTCGGTATAAAAAGCATCTCCTTCTACATGGACAAAGGCTTTGGTAGTACCGTCCGCTTCTGCTGTCACATTCAGATTGTTGACGTGGAAACCGAAATAATAGACGGTACCGTCCTGCAAAACGATCTTTGTGTTTTCTTCGGCCATCGTGAGAAAATCCTCATGAGCCGCCCATTCTTTTTGCCATTCATGGGGGCTTTTTTCGGAGTGTTCTCCCAAAACAATGTCATCACCCGTCAGCTTGGCAGAAAACGGTTCCAAAGAGAGAGAAAGAACTTGGTCATCTTTGACCGTGTGCGGTGCATTATCTTTGTTGAGGGTGAGGTTCAGATAGTTATTTTGGGCATCATAATGCATCTTGAAAGAAGTCGTAAAAGGAAGTGCCTGTTTTTGTGTGGTGAAACGATAGAGGACATATTGACCGTTTTCACGCTCCCAGCGGGTACTGTCTGTAATGCCCTTTGACTGACAGAGATCGGCGGCGGTCTGAAGGGTTTCGGCATCAAAGACATCATAGGCGGCCAGCTTTTCTGTTAAACGATAAAGAGTGATATAGTTGGCACCAAAGGTCAAGGTACCGTCCACGGCACAGTTCGGTTCAGAGGTATCGAGAGAAAAATAGATTTTGAGGGTCTTTTTATCCTTGCTGAGCAGGTAGGTCATTTGGTTAATGCCTAATAAATCACTGCCGTTCTGCTGAACAGCCTTCAGGCCGCATTCCAAATCCTCATGGCTGATTTTTTCAAAACTGTCCGGAATTTCGCCTCCGTTGACATCAAGGATAGCAACCGTTCCGGTTTGTTTCGCTTTGTACAGATGTTCCTCCGGTTCAAAGAAGGCTTCCGCCGGCTCCGGGTCTAAGAAACCGTCATACGTTCCGGTAAACGTGCGGCCATCTTTATAGGAAAGTTCCATTCCGGCAAAGACCGTGGTACTGTCACCTGTTACGCCTAAAAAATTGGCTTGCAGGTTGTCATCAGTCGTGTCAAACGTAAAGCTGCCGTCATCGTACAAATCAACGGCATCCGTTTCACCGCTGACAACATCGGCAAAGCGGCTGTCTAAACCGCTTTTTACAGCGATAACGGTTGTGCCGATAACAGCCGTTGAAATAACAGCGGCGATCAAAATCGGAAACCACTTTTTTCTTTTTCTCTTGGGGGGTTCTGCTGTGTGAATATGGTCAAAAACATCGGCAGTTATTTTGTCAAGATCCAATGCGATGGGTTCAATAACGGTGGTGTCGTCTGCTAAAAGGCTTTCATCAAAAGTGTCAATTGTTTTTCTAAAGGTTGTTTTCATAAGGAATAGCCCCTTTCTGTCAGCATGGTTTTGAGTTTGTTTTTGGTGCGTTTGAGTCGGTATTTGATGGTTTCGATGTTCATGCACAAGGCCTGTGCAATTTTAGAGGTGGATTGATAGTAAAAATAGTAGCGCATGAGGATTTCTTTATCCGGTTCGGTGATAGTTTCGATCAGTTCCTTGAGTTCCTGCTGAATATCTTTGGTTTCGGTTTCATCACTGATGGAAAAATCATCTTCTATGTCATAATCTTCGATGTTTACCAAATTGGTTTTGTGTACAGCGAGCTTATTCAGTGCTCTTGTTTTGGCAATACAGCAAAGGTAACCCTTCAGTTTATCCTGCTGTATTTTGTCGGTATTGTTCCAAAGGGTAATAAAAACATCGGCGGTAACCTCTTCCATATCTTCTTTCGTTAAGGAGCCCTTTGCAACATTATAAATAATCGTGGCCACCAAGGGTGTATAGAAGCGAATAGCTTCGG
>CADCOZ010000120.1 GCA_902803125.1 uncultured Ruminococcus sp. | reverse complement strand
GGAGACCCGCTCTCCCCTTTTTTCGCCAGAAAAGGGGTTCCCCCAAGTGGCTGCCCCTTAGAATTGTCTTTAGGAAGAAGTGATGTGAATGATTCTTGATTATGTTGGCGTAAAAGAAATTAACGGTTCCTTGATTGTATTGGACGATGTGGACAATGCTTCCTTTGAGGAAATGGTGGATATCCGTCTGGACAACGGCACCCTGCGGCATGGCAGAATCGTGCAGATTGAGGGCAAGCGTGTGGTGATTCAGGTGTTTGAAGGCACAAAGTCCATTTCTTTGGACAACACCAAAACACGCCTCAAGGCAAGACCGATGGAAATGCCGCTTTCCCCCGAAATGCTGGGTCGTGTGTTTAACGGGGCCGGTCGTCCTATTGACGGCTTGGGCGAAATCTATCCCCTCAAACGGGCGAATGTTAACGGTATACCGATGAATCCCGTTTCTCGTGTCTATCCGAGAAACTATATCAATACCGGTATCTCTACCATTGATACCCTGATGACGCTGATTCGTGGTCAGAAACTGCCGATTTTCTCCGGCTCCGGTATGAAACATAATGAATTGGCGGTGCAGATTGTCCGACAGGCGAAAATTGCCGATACGGACGGGGAAAATAAATTTGGAATCGTTTTTGCCGCTATGGGTGTTAAAAATGATGTGGCAGATTACTTCCGCAGAAGTTTCGATGAAAGCGGCGTATTGTCACGAGTGGTCATGTTCCTGAATCTGGCCAACGACCCGATTATCGAAAGAACCCTGACGCCCCGCTGTGCGCTGACCGCCGCAGAATATCTGGCGTTTGAGTGCAATATGCACGTTTTGGTTATTATGACCGATATGACCTCTTATGCGGAGGCACTGCGTGAGTTCTCGTCTTCCAAGGGTGAGATTCCCGGCCGAAAGGGTTTTCCTGGTTACCTTTATTCTGATTTGGCTTCTCTCTATGAAAGAGCCGGCATGATTAAGGGCAGCAGCGGTTCTGTGACGCAGATTCCAATTCTGACCATGCCCAATGATGATATTACCCATCCCGTGCCGGACTTGACCGGTTATATTACCGAAGGACAGATTGTGCTTGACAGACAGCTGGAAGGGGCAGGTTACTATCCGCCGGTATCGGTACTGCCCAGTTTGTCTCGTTTGATGAAGGACGGTATCGGTAAAGGTTATACCCGTGCCGACCATCAGGACTTGGCTTCACAGCTGTTTGCTTCTTATGCCCGTGTGCAGGATGCCCGTTCGCTGGCTTCCGTTATCGGTGAGGAAGAGCTTTCTCCGGTTGATAAGAAGTATATGGCGTTCGGCAAGCTGTTTGAACAGTATTTTGTCAGTCAGGGCTATCACGAAAACCGCACGGTGGAACAAAGTCTTGACCTTGGCTGGAAACTGCTGTCAACACTGCCGAGAACCGAATTGGATCGTGTGGATGATGCGATGCTGGATAAGTATTATATTACCGACAGCGATAATCTGACGTTCCATACCTTCTCGGACGACCAGACCTCGGACAGCTCGGATGATGACGCATAAACGACTGTGAGGTGAGTATAAATGGCGGTACAGGCAGTGCCAACCAAAGGTAACCTGATGTCCTCTAAAAAGTCGCTGGCCTTGGCCAGAACCGGCTATGAACTGCTCGATAAGAAAAGAAATATCTTGGTGCGGGAAATGATGACCCTGATTGATAAGGCTTCGGAAATCCAAACCAAAATTGACGTGACCTACAGCAGAGCTTACCTTGCTTTGCAGAGAGCAAATATCACGATGGGATATATTGACCAGATTGCCAAATCGGTGCCGGAAGATGACTCCATTCAGCTGAGTTACCGCAGTGTGATGGGCGTGGAAATTCCGATTGTGACAATAGACGAAAGCGAAGAAGAAAACACCTTATTCTATGGCCTGAGTTCCACCAACTCGGCGTTTGATGAAGCATTTGTCTATTTTCGTGAGGTAAAACGGCTGACCGCTCACTTGGCAGAAATCGAAAACAGCGTTTACCGTTTGGCGGATGCTATCAAAAAGACACAGAAAAGAGCGAACGCCCTGAAAAATATTATGATTCCGAAATTCGAGGAAACGGTGAAGTTTATTACAGATGCCCTTGAAGAAAAGGAACGTGAGGAATTCTCCCGCCTGAAAGTCATCAAGGCGTGGAAACAGCAAAATACCGATACCTGACAAAAAACACCGGAAAGCACAGCATATGATCTGTACTTTCCGGTGTTGTTTTTTGACGGCAAAAGCCGCCCGTGCTTTCCGGTTCAATGGAAAAGCATGGGCGGCTGTTCTTTTTTATAGCGGTGACAATAACTGTCGTTTCAGCGTTCAGCCGATGGGAAAGAATTACTGAGCTTTGACAAAAGTGTCATTCGGGTTTTCAACGCTGACGAGTTTGCCGTCTGCATAAGTGAAAGCGGCTGCACCGTCTGTGGTGATGATAACCTGACCGTTTTCTACAGTCCAAGTGCCTTCCACAGAACCCTCTGTGTTGGCGAGAACCAGTGTGCCGTTAGCAGCCATATCGAGCTGTGCGGCGACAACATCACCGTTAAACATATAGTAGGTGCCGGCCAGTACAGCGGCATCATCGTTTTCGGTCGGCTGTTCGTCACTGGTCTGTCATTCAGCGGTCTGCTTTACAAAAACATAGTTGGGATTCTCAACAGAAACGAGTGTACTGTCCACATATTCAAAGGCCTGCGATTCATCACCAAAAGTAATGACAATTTTGCCTTCTTCTACAGCCCATGTGCCTTCCTGCGCAGCACCTTCAGCATTCTGTTCCACTGCGACAAAATTATCATTCAGCTGCACAGCGGCCACTACTGCATCATCAACGGTCAATGTATAAGTACCAATAATGGCATCATAAGCACCGGGCTGTTTTGTTTCAGACGGCTCTTCGGTTTGTTCACCGGTCTGCTTTACAAAGACAATAGCGGCATCGGTGGTGGAAGTAAGGGTGCCGTCAGCATAGTTGAGGGACAGCACATCGCCATCTGCCATGGTAACGGTAACCGTTGTACCTTCGACAGCCCAAGTACCTTCCATAGAACCATCTGCTTTGGTGACAACAACCGTGTTTCCTTCTTTGAGTTCAAGAGCAGTCTGTACTTCAGAACCGGCACCGACTACATAAACGCCGACCAGCTCGGCAGCGTCAACAGCGGGCTGAGCGGAAGGCTCTTCTTTGCTCTCTTCTACCTTACTGCTCTCTTCAGCTTTGCTTTCCTCTTTCTTGCTCTCTTCCTTGGACTCTTCGGCCTTGCTTTCGGTGGAAGCATCAGCAGAAGCGGCAGAAGTAGTGCTGCTTTCGGCCTTAGTGGTATCGTTCTTTGCACAGCCGGCTCCTACACAGGCGATCATAGCGGCCATCAGGGCAACGGCAAGGATCTTTTTAACAGTTGATTTCATAATTCAACATCCTTTCAAATTCAGTGCGGGACAGGTTCTCTCAAATATTACCAGTCCCGATGGCTTTTATTATAGCGAAATGTTGTGAAAATGTCATCATGTATTTTTATTAAAGCTGCACTACAAGTTTTATTGATTTTTATGCACAATGTAGAGAGTCGGTCGAGTTGTCCCTTTGTAATGCGGAATCCTGTCGAAAACCGGCCAACAGATGCCTTTTGTTTTCAGAAAAACGAAACAGCAGCGGGATTCCGCATTTTTCTGCATAGGGAAAATGTTTTATAAATCATTCAGTGTGCCGAAACAGTAGCCCATTTCTTCCCATTTGGTCAGCAGTTCATCGAGAATTTCGGCATTCGTTTGTGAAGTGCTGTGCAGGAGGACAATGGCACCGTTATGAATGCGGGGCAGGAGTTTATCGAAGGCCTCTTCACGGGTCGGCTGTTGGTCGTTGAGCCAATCCGCATAAGCCAAACTCCAGAAAACCGTTTTGTAGCCCAATTGCTGTGCCATTTTCAGGTTATCGGTGCTGAATTTGCCCTGCGGCGGGCGATAGAATTTGGACAATTCCTGACCGGTTATTTCTTGATAGAGTTTTTCCAGACCTTCCAGTTCCTCACGGAAGGCACTTTCTTCTGCAATAGCTCCCATATCGGGGTGGGTCATGGTGTGGTTGCCAATGATATGTCCGTCTGCCGCCATCTGCCGGACTAAATCGGGAGAGGTTTTAAGGTAATTGCCCACCAAGAAAAATGCGGCCTTGACGTTATGCTTTTTAAGTGTTTCGAGGATCTTTTCTGTATAGCCGTTTTCATAACCGGCATCAAAGGTCAGATAGATCGTTTTTTGTGAAGTATCCCCTAAATAAACGGCATTATACTTTTGCAGTTCAGCGGCTGAGGCGTTTCCGATGGGTATACCGTCTGCCGTTTTGAAATTCAGTCCCCAGTTATCACTTTCGGCCGCAGTGGGTACTGCTGCATGGTTTGACAGTCCTGTGCCGACAATCACCGCCATACACAATACCAAAACACAGGAAACGACCACCGCTATGGTTTGTTTCTTAATGATCCAATACAAAAGCACCGCCCCTTTTTTATATGGTGCTAACAGTATATGAAATAGCGGCGGCAAAAAGAAGTGAAGGAAAGACGAATGCGGTATTTCCTTCAAGCGGCAGAATGAACGGAAACCGGTTGTCCGACCAGTAAACGGAATTGTTGACGATAGCGGTCAACCGTTTCGGCGGCGACAGAGAGCATATAAGAAAAGATATCCTCAGAGGGTTGGCTGTTATAGAAACTGACGGTCAGTTTGAAATAGAGCAGGCCGTTGGCCATATCCACGCAGAAAGCACCATCGGACAGGCGGTGATTGAGCATACAGACAGCGAGTGACAAATCGGGCAGCTGTTCCTGCGGTATGCGGGAAACGGTTGGCGCATACAGTGTGGTAAGCATTTTGGATTCATCTACGGTAAAGCTCAGGCGAATATCGCCTTCCTGTCCGCTGACAAGGCAGGTCACACAGAAGCTGTCAATTCTTTCATAGGGAATATCATTGTGTTCCAGCACATCGCACAGCAAATCATACGATGCCGCAGAACGAAAAGCGGCGGCTGACATAACGGTTCCTCCTTTATTCTCCGAAAACGAAACAGGGACATCAAACAGCAGTTTTTTGCCGTTTACAAGAAATAGGTTATCGGTGGTAAAATGTTTACATTTCCTTTATATCACAGTTTTTTCGAGAAAAAAAGCGATATCTGTCATGCGTTTTTGGAAAATGTTTTTGTAGGCGGCGGGGTCTGAAAAGGTGTTCTGTGTTCTCGTCAGCCACTTTGGGAGGGTTTCGCCTGTCGGTTCGGTCAGGGTGCTTTGACCTGCCGATTGGCGGCACACGGTTTCTTGTGTCTGTTCTGCGATGACCGCACCATACCGTTTCGATGTACAGCTTCCGAACCGTAGGGAGTGAAGGCTAAGAAAAAACTTTTTGCATCAACAAATGAAAAGTTTCGCTCAAGCCTTTTCAAAGGCTTGCGGATTCCAAGGGCAGAGCCCTTGGTGGGAGGTTTGGAGGGCAACGCCCTCCAACACTAAGGGGCGTAGAGCGGAGGCGAGGTAGAGGGAGCCGCAGATGATGAGGGCGGCGGGAGGAGTGGATTGGGCGGTGTAGGAAAGGGCTTTTTGAATAGCGGAGGGATAATCGGAAGCGGGTTCGGCAGGAATACCGCAGGCGGTTATTCGAGCGGCTAAGGCTTCGGGAGACATGGCACGGGGGTTGGGCGGGGAGGTGGTAATGATGCGGTCAAACAGCGGGGTTAATTGGGTCAGTACCGTGTCAACGTCCTTATCTGCTAACATACCCATGATGGCGATTTTGTGGTGATGGGGAAGGTAGGTTTGAATCGCTTGGGCTAAGGCAGAGGCACCGCCGGGATTGTGGGCGCCGTCCAGCAGAATGACGGGATCCTTTTGCAGGAGTTCCAAACGTGCCGGAAAACGGGTGGCTTTGAGTCCGCAGGATACAGCTTCTTCTGAGATGGGAATGCCTTTTTCACGCAGTGCCTCAATGGTATAAAGGGCGGCGGCCGCATTTTTCAGCTGGTGATCGCCTATTAAGGGAATGCGATATTCTTTTGGGGTACTGTTGGGGGATCGGAACAGAAAAGAGGAACCGCTCAGGTCGGACGACAAGAGCTGAATCCGGTTGGTTTCGGCTATCCGCAAGGTGTTGTGTCTGTCGGCGGCGGCTTTCTGCACTACCGGCAAAACACCGTCCGGTTGGTCACCGTACAGCACGGTGGTGCCGCCTTCCTTCATAATGCCGCACTTCTCGAAGGCGATTTGTTCAACGGTATCGCCTAAGATAGCGGTGTGGTCAAGAGAAATGGACATGATGACCGATACCAGCGGGGTATCAATAATATTCGTGGCATCAAAGCGGCCGCCTAAGCCTGTTTCCAGTACAACAACGTCACATTTCTGCCGGGCATACCATTGTAAGGCGACGGCAAAAATCGCTTCAAATTCCGTGATGATTTTTCCTTCGTCCCTCATCGCCTGAATAACGGGCATGATTTCTGCTGTTATGGCGGCAAAGTCGTTTTCGGGAATCATTTCACCGTTGATTTGGAACCGTTCCCGAAATTCCAGCACATAGGGCGAAATGAACAGTCCCGTGCGGTAACCGGCCGCCTGCAGGATACTTGATACATACGCACACACCGAACCTTTGCCGTTGGTGCCGGCTACATGGACAAACTTCAACTGTTTATGCGGTGAACCGATGCGTTCCGCTAATTCCCGAATGCGTTCCAGTCCGGGCTTACTGCCGAACACCAGCAGGGAATTGATGGCTTCCACCGCTTCCTGATAGGTCATGACTGATTCTCTCCTTCGTAAAGATATGATAGGAATACTTCGTTTATTATACTGTATTATTCTGTGATTTGCAACGTCTTGTCAGCTTTCTGAAAACGTGATATGATAAAAGCAGGAGCGGGGGACTTTCAACCGCTCTGTACCAACTGCAACGGAGTTTACGATTATGAAAGATATTCCCATTTATCAAACCCTGACAGCCCACCGTGAGCAGAACTATGCTTCTTTTCATACCCCCGGACACAAAAACGCCGCTTTTTTTCCGGCAGATCTATTACAATTGGATTATACCGAACTGCCCGATACCGATGCCCTTTATGAAGCCTCCGGCGTTTTGCGGCAGGCAGAGGAAAAGCTGTCACAGCTGTTTGGCGCACAGCGTACCTTGATATCGGCCGGCGGCTGTACACTGGCCATTCAGACCATGCTGTCGTTAGCTCGCCGCAAAGGCCGTAAAATGCTGTTGGCTCGCAACAGTCACCGCAGTGCCGTGAATGCCTGTGCCTTACTGGGCATTGAGCCGGTTTGGCTTTTGCCCCAAAACGGCGGCGGCTTTACCGGTACGGTTCAGCCGCAGTCCGTGGAACAGGCTTTGGAACAGCACCGAGATATTGCCGCCTGTTACCTGACCAGCCCGACTTATTACGGGGAACTGTCCGACATCCGCACCATCGCAGACATTTGTCACCGGCATGGTGTGTATTTATTGGTGGACAATGCCCACGGTTCCCATCTGGCCTTTTTGGCGGATAATCTTCACCCGATAGCATTGGGAGCCGATGCGTCTGCCTGTTCTCTGCACAAAACTTTGCCGGTGCTGACCGGCGGTGCCGTGCTGAATATCGCTCATCCGTCCTTAACGGAAGGAGCCAAAGAAGCGATGATGCTGTTCGGCTCGACCAGTCCGTCGTATCCCGTGATGGCTTCTATCGACTATTGCCGTGACTATTTACAGCGGGAGGGCATTTCGGCCTATCGTGAAACCGCTGTGCGGGTATTGGCCGTGAAACAGTTGGCACAGCGGCAGGGTTTGCCTCAGCCAACGGGAAGCTGTGACCCGCTCAGAATCGCTGTTCATACAGCTTGTGCGGGTCTGAAGGGCTGTGAAACTCAGACGGCACATTTCCATCAATACGGTGTGGAGCCTGAATTTTGTGACGGACAGGATGCGGTCTTTATCTGTACGCCGTTCAATACCGAAAACGACTTTCAGCGGCTGGAAACGGCCTTAGCCGCCCTTCAGGGAACGGGAACGTGTGAACCGCTGCCGCCTGCTGTGCTGCCCCAAAGACAGCTTTCTCCCAGAGAGGCGGTATTGGCTCCGGCCGAAACCGTGCCGTTGGGCGAAAGTATCGGACGGGTGGCCGCAGACAGTGTTTGTCCGTGTCCGCCGGGTATTCCCGCTGTCGTACCCGGTGAAGTCATTAACGAGCAGTCTATACAATATCTGTCCGGTGCGGGCATAGATGCTGTTCGCTGTGTGGTGCGGAAATGAAATAATAAAGAATAACGAATAAATAATAATGATATAGGTCAAAAAATCAGCGAATTTAGGGAGGGGGAGAAATAGTGAATAATGAATAATGAATAATATCGAAGTGCCAAAAGTCAGCGAATTTCGGGAAGGGGTTTCCCCAAGTGACTACCCCTGAGATAAAGGTTTCCCCCGGTGAATGGCTGACATCAAAACTAACAAAAAAAGCAAAAAGG
>CADCOZ010000119.1 GCA_902803125.1 uncultured Ruminococcus sp. | reverse complement strand
GGTATGCTTGCTATCGGTGCAGGCGGTCTTGATGTTGCCGTTGCTATGGGCGGCGGTGCTTACTATATTTCCATGCCGAAAATGGTGCGCATTAACCTCAGCGGCCAGTTACAGCCGTGGGTTTCTGCCAAAGATATTATTCTGGAAGTGCTCCGCATTATGTCCGTTAAGGGCGGTGTCGGCAAAATCATTGAATACGGCGGCGAGGGTGTCAAGACCCTGACTGTTCCCGAAAGAGCAACCATTACCAATATGGGTGCCGAATTAGGTGCCACCACTTCTGTGTTCCCGTCCGATGAAATCACCAAGTCCTTTATGAAGGCACAGGGCCGTGAAGAGGATTGGACAGAGCTTTCCGCCGATGAAGATGCCGTTTATGATGAGGTCATCAACATAGACCTGTCGGCACTGGTACCGATGGCGGCTTGTCCGCACAGCCCCGATAACGTCAAAACCATTGAAGAAATCGGGCCGCAGAAAATTGATCAGGTCTGTATCGGTTCCTGCACCAACTCCTCTTATCTTGACCTGATGAGAGTCGCCGCCATTCTCAAAGGCAAAACCGTACATCCGGATGTTAGCTTGGCAATTGCACCCGGTTCCAAACAGGTGTATAATATGCTGGCCAAGAACGGTGCTTTGGCAGATATCATTGAAGCCGGTGCCCGTATTCTGGAATGTGCCTGCGGTCCGTGTATCGGCATGGGACAGTCCCCGAACAGTCAGGGCATTTCTCTGCGTACCTTTAACCGTAACTTTGAAGGCCGCAGCGGTACCCGTGACGGTCAGATTTATCTGGTCAGCCCCGAAACCGCCGCCGCTTCTGCTTTGGCGGGTGTCTTTACCGATCCGAGAACTCTCGGCGAGGCCGTGGAAATTCCCCTGCCCGAAAAATTCGACTATAACGACAATATGGTGCTGGCTCCTGCTCCCGTGGAAGAAATGGACAGTGTGGAGGTTCTCAGAGGCCCCAACATCAAGCCCTATCCCGAAACGGCTCCGCTGGCAGAGAATATCAGCGTTCCCTGCTCGCTGAAAGTCGGCGACAACATCACCACCGACCATATTATGCCTGCTGGTGCCAAGATTCTGCCCCTGCGTTCCAATCTTCCCGCCATTTCAAAGCACTGCTTCACGGTCTGCGATAAGGATTTCCCGTCCCGTGCGGAAAGACTCGGAGAAAGTATCATTGTGGGCGGTGTGAACTATGGACAGGGTTCTTCCCGTGAACACGCCGCATTGGCTCCGCTGTATCTGGGCATCAAGGCTGTTGTGGTGAAGTCCTTTGCGAGAATCCACCGTGCCAACCTCATCAATGCCGGTATTCTGCCGCTGACCTTCCTCAACGAAGCCGATTATGATAATATCAATGAAGGCGATGAGTTGTCCCTGCCGAATGTCCGTCAGCGGATTGCCGACGGCAAAGCCGAACTCCTGCTCATCAACAGAACACAGGGCAAAGAAATTCCGGTTCTGTGTGACCTTTCCGGCCGCACCAAAGATATCATCTTGGCCGGCGGTCTGCTGGACTATACCAAACAAAACGGTTGAAAAGGAGAAAGAAACATGGAAAGAATTACAATGACCACACCGCTTGTTGAAATGGACGGCGATGAAATGACCCGCATCATCTGGAAGATGATCAAAGAAAAGCTGATTCTCCCCTATGTTGACCTCAAAACAGAGTATTATGACTTGGGACTGGAGAACAGAGAGAAAACCAAGGATCAGGTCACAATCGACTCCGCAGAAGCCACCAAGAAATACGGTGTTGCGGTCAAATGTGCCACCATCACGCCGAACGCCGAGCGTGTCAAGGAATATAACCTTACACAGATGTGGAAGTCCCCCAACGGCACCATCAGAGCGATTCTGGACGGCACCGTTTTCAGAACTCCGATTGTTGTCAAGGGCATCACACCCTATATTCCCACTTGGACAAAGCCGATTACGATTGCCCGTCACGCTTACGGCGATGTTTACAAAAATACCGAAATGGTCGTGGCCGACGGCAGTACGGCCGAACTCGTTGTCACGGACAAAGACGGCAACGAAACCCGCCAGCTGATTCACACCTTCAGCGGTTCCAACGGCATCATTCAGGGTCTGCACAATATCGACAAGAGCATCAGCAGTTTTGCACGAGCCTGTTTCAACTTTGCCCTCGACAAAAAGCAGGACATTTGGTTTGCCACGAAAGACACCATTTCAAAGAAGTACGACCACCGTTTCAAGGACATTTTCAATGAGATTTTCGAAGCCGAATACAAAGAGAAGTTTGAGCAGGCCGGCATTACTTATTTTTACACCCTGATTGACGATGCCGTAGCGAGAGTTGTCCGCAGTGAAGGCGGCTATATCTGGGCCTGCAAGAACTATGACGGTGATGTCATGTCCGACATGGTTGCCACGGCGTTTGGTTCTCTGGCCATGATGACTTCTGTTTTGGTATCGCCGGACGGCATTTATGAGTACGAAGCCGCCCACGGCACCGTTCAGCGTCACTATTACAAGTATCTCAAAGGCGAAACCACCTCTACCAACTCGGTGGCCACCCTTTTTGCATGGACAGGAGCCCTCCGCAAGCGTGGACAGCTGGACAACAACGCCGCCCTTGTCAACTTTGCCGACAAGCTCGAACAAGCCACCATCGCCACCATCGAGGACGGCATCATGACCGGTGACTTAGCCGCTCTCTCCACCCTCTCCAACAAAACCAAAGTCGACACCGAAACCTTCCTCTCCGAAATCAACACCCGCC
>CADCOZ010000118.1 GCA_902803125.1 uncultured Ruminococcus sp. | reverse complement strand
GATACTCGTCACGCTGTCGGGAATGGTAAAGGACGTGAGGCTTTTACAGCCTTCAAATGCACTTTCTCCGATATTTGTCACGCCGTCAAGAACACTGACAGCCGTAAGACTTTCACAGCCCATAAAGGCCCTCTCTCCGATACTGGACACGC
Source organism: uncultured Ruminococcus sp. (assembly GCA_902803125.1). Taxonomy (GTDB): domain Bacteria; phylum Bacillota; class Clostridia; order Oscillospirales; family Acutalibacteraceae; genus UBA1213. The sequence goes on along the minus strand of CADCOZ010000118.1, from coordinate 5,800 downwards.
TGTTAGGAATCATCATAGAAAGAAGGTTTACACAGCCTTGAAACGCACTCTTTCCGATACTCTTCACACTATTGGGAATCTCAACATAAGTAAGGTTTACACAGTCTTCAAATGCTCCTTCTCCGATACTTGTTACCCCATTCGGAATAATAAGTTTCCTCGCATATCCTCTGTTTGTGATCTTTTTCAAAACACCTTTTTCAATGACAAACGACACGATTCCCACCTCCTGATACGGTAGAGAAAAAATATACACATTCGTATTTTATCATATTTGATGCATAATATCAATCTTTACGAATATTTTTCTCATCATTTTTCGCATCATTGAGGTGGGGAAAGATGCTTCTATCCGGTCGGTACTTTGGGGAATCACTTCCCTAAATTTGCTGATATTGTGCTTCTTCAAAGACTATTTTCTCTTCCTGAAGGAGCGGATAAAGGTTTTGGCGAGCTTTTCAAAGGCTTGCGGAATCCAAGAACAGAAGCCCTGCCGGGAGGTTCCCGCAGAAAAGGCACAAAAAAGCAGTATCTGAGGAGTGAACAGATACTGCTTTTTATTATTATGAACAGCCTCACGCAAACCCCCATAAGGTGAGTCTGTCATAAACCTGTTATCCGATGGTGTTAACCCTCATCCTGCAAAGCATCGAAACCGGTCTGACCTGTTCTGATCTTCACAACATCTTCCACATCATAGATGAAGATTTTGCCGTCACCGATATGACCGGTATACAACGCCTTAACCGCTGTATCCACCACTGTCTTGACCGGTATCTTGCTGACCACGATGTCAATGCGAATCTTCGGCAGGAGGTTCATTTCAACAGCTACACCACGATAGTATTCCGTGTTGCCCTTCTGCATACCGCAGCCGAGTACCTGTGTAACCGTCATGCCCGTAATACCGATATTGGTCAGCGCCGTGTTCAGTTCGGTAAACTTGCTCTGCTTGGTCACGATGCTGATATTCGTAAGTTTCGGTCTGTCTTTCTTTTCGGTCTTTTCTACCGGGGTCAGCAGATTGACTTCCACAGCCTTTTCCAGCGGCACCGTACCGACAGCTTCATTTTTGCCGGTCAAAATCTGCGGCACAGGCATGAAGTCCGCATAAGAACTGGACAAACCGTGTTCTGTCAGATCCAGTCCCTTAACTTCTTCTTCTCTGGAAGCACGAAGGCCAATGGTTTTCTTGATGACAAGGAAGATCACCGTCATCAGCACGGCGGTATACACACCGATACAGAGAATACCAAGGGCTTGTTTGCCCAGCTGAGCAAAGCCGCCGCCGTAGAATAAACCAAGGCAATCCTTATCTTTAGAAAACAGTCCGACCGCTAATGTACCCCAGATACCGTTGCACATATGCACCGCCACCGCACCGACAGGGTCGTCAATTTTCAGCTTGCTGTCAACAAATTCTACTGCTATGACTACCAGAATGCCGGCCACAAGACCGATGACTAAAGAACCTAAGATATCCACGTTGTTACAGCCTGCCGTAATGGCAACCAAACCCGCTAAAGAAGCATTCAGCGACATGGAAACGTCCGGTTTGCCGTTCTTGATCCATGTATAAATCATCGTGGCGCAGGTAGCCGCCGCAGGCGCCACCGTTGTGGCCGCAAAGATTTGTGCCAGCTGATCCGTATCCGTAGCCGCTGCGCCGTTAAAGCCGTACCAGCCAAACCAGAGGATAAACACGCCCAAGGCACCCAAGGTCAAGCTGTGACCGGGAATTGCTCTCGGTTTGCCTTCTTTGGTATATTTGCCGATACGTGGACCCACCATAGCCGCTCCTATCAGAGCCGAAATGCCGCCGACCGTGTGGATACACGCAGATCCGGCAAAGTCAATAAATCCAAGCTGTGCCAGCCAACCCTGACTGTTCCATACCCAGCCCGCTTCAATCGGGTAAACCACCAGACTGATCAGGCCGCTGTAGATACAATAGGAAATAAACTTGGTTCTTTCTGCCATAGCACCCGATACAATCGTGGCGGCCGTGGCACAAAAGACTAAGTTGAACACAAAACTCGACCAGGGGAAGTCATTAAAGTTGGTAAAGATCTGTAGATCCGGCACACCGATCAAACCGAACAGATAGTTTTCGGACATCATCAGACCAAAGCCCAAAAAGATGAACATAATCGTACCGATACAAAAGTCCATCAGGTTCTTCATGATGATGTTGCCGGCATTTTTGGCTCTGGTAAAGCCTGTTTCCACCATGGCAAATCCGCACTGCATAAAAAACACCAGTGCCGCACCTATCAAATACCAGATGGCAATCGTGAAACCGTTAGCCTGTTCCACGGCCTGCCCAACAGCTGTTTGCATAGCAGTATCCATAACACTCATTCCCTTTTCTTTTCTTTTTCCTATACAATTCCTATTCCATTAAACCGCTGACGGATTCGTCTGCCCCGACCAAACGTCTGTCCTTTTCCAACGAAGCAGGACAAACGATTCCTTCAGCGTTTCCTTATCTCATTTTCTTTCCTCTCAGACCCCGAACAAAATCTCGCCGTATGACGGATAGGGCCAGAATTGTGCCGATGACTTTCTTTCCATAGCGTCACCGATCGCTCTTAATTCATTCATCAGAACAAAGACTGTATTGCGGTAGTATTTCGCCAAAGCCAGACTGTCCGAACGGTACTGCTTGGCATTGGCCACAGCCTGCTCCAGTTCCTCCGCTTTCTTGGCAAAGGCTTCGCTCTCTGCCGACAGCTTTTCAATCAGGGCGGTTTCGGCATAGACAGAATACTGCGGCGAAAGTGCTTTCTTGGCCAAAGCCGTATCAGTCAGTTCCTTCACAAAGGCAAGCACGGCAGGCAGGATATTCTTTTCGGCCATGTCTACCATGGTCAGGGCTTCAATGCGAATCTGCTTGCTGTACAGTGCCAGCTCGATTTCATATCTTGCTCTGATTTCCGCTTCGTTGAGAATGCCGTTGCGGACAAACAGGTCAATGTTCTTTCTGTCCACATAATGCTCCATTGCATCCGGCATGGACGCATAGTGGCAAAGTCCTCTTCTTTCGGCTTCCTTGACCCATTCCTCGGAATAGTTGTCGCCGTTAAAGATGATATTCTGGTGGGCGGTCAGGGTCTTTTTCACCAATGCCCGCAAAGCCGCTTCCAAATCCTCAGCACCGGCCAATTCATCATAGAACTGTGACAGTTCATCTGCCACCATTGTGTTCAGCATATAGTTCGGACAGCCGATATTCAGCGAAGAACCCAAAGCACGGAACTCAAACTTATTGCCCGTGAAGGCAAACGGAGAGGTTCTGTTGCGGTCGGAGGTATCCTTCTTGAAGTCGGGCAGAACATCTACGCCCGTCATCATTTCTTTCTTGCTCTGCGGAACGTACTCACTGCCGCTGATGATGGCATTGACCATTGCTCCCAAATCATCGCCCAAATACATGGAGATAATCGCCGGCGGTGCTTCATTGGCACCTAACCGATGGTCGTTGCCGGCAGAAGCCACCGTAATTCTCAGCAAGTCCTGATACTCATGCACAGCCTTGACAATAGCCGCCAAAAACAGCTGGAACTGAAGGTTATTTTCCGGATGCTTGCCGGGATCAAGCAGGTTCTCGCCGGTGTTGGTGGAAATCGACCAGTTATTATGCTTGCCCGAACCGTTCACGCCGGCAAAGGGCTTTTCATGCAGCAGACAAACCAGTCCGTGCTTTTCCGCCGTCTTTTTCATGACTTCCATCGTCAGTTCGTTGTGGTCTGTGGCGATATTGGACGTTTCAAAAATCGGTGCCAGCTCATGCTGTGACGGTGCCACTTCATTATGCTTGGTCTTGGCAAAAATACCTAACTTCCACAATTCTTCGTCCAAATCATTCATAAAGGCGGCTACTCTTGTCTTAATGGCACCAAAATAGTGGTCTTCCAGTTCCTGACCCTTGGGGGCAGGGGCTCCAAAAAGGGTTCTGCCGGTAAAAATCAGGTCGGGGCGTTTGTCATAAGCGGTTTTGTCAATCAGGAAGTATTCCTGTTCGGGGCCAACGGTGGTGGTCACTCTGGTAACATCGGTTTTGCCGAGCAAATGGAGCACCTTCACCGCCACACTGCTGAGGCGTTCCATCGAACGAAGCAAAGGCGTTTTCTTATCCAGAATCTCGCCGGTAGAGGAACAGAAGGCTGTAGGAATATATAAGGTTCTGTCACGGATAAACGCCGGAGAAGTCGGATCCCATGTGGTATAGCCTCTGGCTTCAAAGGTGGCTCTGATACCGCCGGACGGGAAACTGGACGCATCGGGTTCTCCTTTAATCAATTCTTTGCCCGAAAATTCCATAATAATCTGGCCGTCATCTACGGGATAAATAAAGCTGTCGTGCTTTTCGGCCGTAACGCCGGTCATCGGCTGGAACCAGTGGGTGTAATGCGTACAACCCATCTCAACGGCCCATTCCTTCATCGCATTGGCCACGGCATTCGCCACACTGATATCAAGCGGCTCACCGTTTTTAATGGTTTTTTTGAGTGCCTTATAGGTTGTTGCCGGCAATCTTTCCTGCATCTTGCGGTCATTAAAAACCATACTGCCAAACATTTCGGGTACATTCGTCATGATGATTCTCTCCTGTCTTTTTTCTGAGTAGGAAAGCAAAAAGACGCTGCAAGCCCCATTGCTCACAACGCCTTTGTTGTTTCCACGATTGCAGTATACACCCTTGTTAAAAGTTTGTCAAGCCCTATTTGCAATTTTTTTTGAGAAAATTTCATTTTGACTAAAACTTCGCATAAAACAACCGTTAAATATCCTGCTTTTGCATAATCATGACATCGGTTATGCAATTTGTTCTTGACAAACTTGCAGAGCCGTTTTATAATAGGCACTGTAATCCCAAAAACACGAGAGGATGACCAATTATGTATGCCAAAACCCCCAATCTGTATGAACCGTCGCTGGAGCATGATAACTGCGGTATCGGCGCTGTTGTCAGCATCAAGGGTATTAAGTCCCACCAAACCGTTGAAGATGCCCTGACGATTGTCGAAACACTGGAACACCGTGCCGGCAAAGATGCCGAAGGCAAAACCGGTGACGGTGTCGGTATATTAGTACAGATTTCGCATCAGTTCTTCAAAAAAGCCACCGCCGGCACGGCGATTGATTTGCCGTCTGAAAGAGATTATGCCGTGGGAATGTTCTTCTTCCCGCAAAACGAACTGCGGCGAAACCAAGCCCGCAAGATGTTTGAAATTATTGCCGAAAAGGAAGGCTTAACCGTCCTCGGCTGGCGTGATGTGCCTTCTGTCCCTGCGGTGCTGGGTGCCAAGGCGCTGGACTGTATGCCTGCTATTCAGCAGTGCTTCATCAGCCGTCCCGAAGGCGTTAAAAAAGGACTGGACTTCGACAGAAAGCTGTATGTGGCCAGAAGATTTTTTGAACAAAGTAATGAAGATACCTATGTGGTGTCGCTGTCCAGCCGCACCATTGTCTATAAAGGTATGTTTTTGGTCGGAGATCTGCGGAACTTCTATCTTGACCTTCAGGATGCCGACTATACCTCTGCGATTGCCATCGTGCATTCCCGCTTCTCCACCAACACCTTCCCCAGCTGGCCAAAGGCGCACCCCAACCGCATGATTGTGCATAACGGTGAAATCAATACCATTCGGGGCAACAGCGACAAAATGCTCGCACGAGAAGAAACCATGACCTCTGCTTATCTCATGGGCGACATGGATAAGGTCATTCCGGTGGTCAATCCGGAAGGCAGTGACTCGGCTCGATTGGACAATACCTTGGAATTTCTTGTCATGAG
>CADCOZ010000117.1 GCA_902803125.1 uncultured Ruminococcus sp. | reverse complement strand
TAAATATAATATACCTCACCGCCGCCATTCACCGCATCGTAAATGTATTGTATCTTCATGATTTCATCCAGAATTTCTTCGGATATCGGTTTGTCGTATAAAGATTTGTTTTCAAAGTCAGCGTTGGTTTTGCCGGAGGTTTCTGCAACGTATTTCTGACGCACGTTTTCCGTGATTTCCCTGACTTCATCCACCGTGATTTTTCTCATATTGGGTTTGGCGGCTCCAACAGCTACCTGTTCCTGATAAAAAAAGGTAGTAAAGGGATCCGCGGCGATGGCTTCCTCTTTCAGTTTGGCTAAGGTGTCTGTCTGTTCCTGTGTCATCACTGTTGGTGGGGTATAGCCTTCCACCATCACGTCTTTTCCCGTCCATTTTTCACCGCCGGACAGTTCTTCCGATGCATCAGAGGGCTTTTCTTCCGGTGTACTGCTGTCAGAAGCAGAGGGAGCCGAGGCCGTTTCACTTCCTGCGGGCGTTTGGTTGCAGGCGGCCAAAGCCAATACACATGATGCCAACAACACACATAAAATCAGTTTCTTTTTCATGGCGGATCACTGCTCCTTTATTCAACGGTGTGTTTACATCGTTAGTTTGAGTGTCAATTTTACTGATTTACTCAACCATTGGTATCACTCCTGATTGGTTATACCCAACGCCTAAAACATTGAGCAGATAGGATTACCATTATTGATATTGCCAGCCCATGCCTTTGCTGTCTAACGTTCACGGGCAGCAATCGCATCAATATGGGACTGTTTCACGTCATCAGAAACCTGTGAAAAAGGATACAATACAGTATATATCTGTTCTATACTAATATCATACGGCGGAAGGTTTTTCAAACATTCTCCCACAATCATTTCAGTATCCGCGTAATGTGCTAACAGCATATTTTTCTCGCTGATATTTACATTCTTGAACTCGCATGAATCGGCAAACAGTATCAATGAGTAAATCGGAAAATCGTATGGCAAATAGTTACCCAATACATGACAATGCGTTTTATTCTGCCAAACAGGATTATAAAACTTATACTTGCGACTGTTTCTGTAACCGGCAGACCGTGTTGTTGTCCAATACTTTTGACGATCATTGCCAAAAATCCACCCTTGATAGTTTTTGCTTTCAAAAACATATATGCCATTCCAACCAATCATAAGCACATCTATCTCGGTAGTTGTTCCATTATCCTTCGGCAAATAGACATTAAACAGAAATTTAAAGCCCTGCTCTTCATAGTGTTTCAAATGGCAATAAATCGTGTATTCTCCTCGCCTTCCTTTATCATTTGCCATTTCACTATAAGATAAATGGGTAATAGCATGATAGGTGGTTTTGTTGTATTCGTCAACTTTATGTTTGTATTGAAGAATAGGAATAATAACGACACCAATTATTATCAAAAAAAATATAATATAGATAGAGATGACATCCATTTGATATGCTCCTTAACAAAATCGTCACTGCACAAAGACTGCTTTGAACGTCAGAGCCTGTTGAACATCTTAACGCTGTGTGCTGTTTTTCCTTGTTATACCCGACATCTAAAACATTGAGCAGATAGGATTGTCTTTATATTTGATGTTGGTAGGCTTTTATCAAAAACAGAAAGCAGGACTTTCTCACCATATTTTCCCTGTGACACTATTATATCATACTTTTAACAGCCATACAATACCGCCCGTGAAAAAAAGTTACCAAATTTTCACAGGCTTTTTTATGAAAAATCCCCACAGCCGCCAACATACAGCCGTGGGGATAGTTAATTTATATCCGCTTGTCAAGAATGTCCCGATAGTGACGGTAGAAAGATTCATAGGAATCATTGTCAAGGGCTTCCCGTATTTTCATCAGCAGGGTGTTGTAGAACCACACATTGTGCATCACACACAGCCGCATGGCTAACATTTCGCCGCTTTTGAACAGGTGGCGAATATAGGCACGGGTGAAGTTCTGACACACGGGACAGTCGCAGTCCTCATCAATGGGGTGTTCATCAAGGGTGTATTTCTCGTTCATCATGTTTCGCCGTCCGCTCCATGTAAAAACATTTGCGTGGCGGGCGTTGCGGGTAGGCATAACACAGTCGAACATATCCACG
>CADCOZ010000116.1 GCA_902803125.1 uncultured Ruminococcus sp. | reverse complement strand
TGGCCGCAAGGCCAAAGCGACCGGACCGAGCCGACAGGCGAGACCCCCCAAACCCCCTTCCAAAAATCGCTGACTTGACCTAAATCAGCATTATGATTTATTCTTTCGTTTCACCAACCTAAACTTTTGTGTTGATGAAAAGATGGTTTTATGACAAAGTAAACCTCCCTGCTGACCGTTGTAACGGAACAAGCAGGGAGGTTTTTTGTATGGGTTAACGCTGCAAAAAATCGGTGCTAAAAGTCAGCGAATTTAGGGGAGGGGCTTGGGGAACACCCTTTTTTCGCCAGAAAAGGGGGTTCCCCAATGGGGTTTGGGGCAAAGCCCCAACATTTTGTTACTGCTGGATCTGTTCCATCTGGTAGATTTCGAAGATGTCGCCTTCTTTGATGTCGTTGAAGCGTTCAAGGGTGATGCCGCATTCGTAGCCGGCGGCGACTTCCTTCACGGAATCTTTGAAACGCTGGAGAGAGGCGATAATGTCATCGGCAATAACAATGCCGTCACGCACAACACGCACCTGCGCTCCTCGAACAACCTTGCCGCTGAGAACATAAGAACCGGAAACCAGTCCGACGTTCGTGATTTTATAGGTCTGGCGGACTTCTACCTTGCCGAGAATCGTTTCCTTGAATTTCGGTGCCAGCATACCCTTCATGGCCGCTTCGATTTCTTCGATGCAGTCATAAATAATTCTGTACAGACGCATATCAACGCCGTCACGCTTAGCGTTCTCTTCGGCTACCGCATCGGGACGCACATTGAAGCCGACAATAATCGCATTGGAGGCAGAAGCCAGCATAACGTCCGATTCACGAATCGCACCAACACCGCTATGAATGACGTTAACACGGATTTCTTCGTTCGTGAGCTTTTCCAGTGACTGACGAACCGCTTCCACAGAACCCTGTACATCGGCCTTGACGATGATTTTCAGTTCCTTCATGTCGTCCAGACGCATCTGGTCAAAGAGGTTGTCGAGTGTAACCTTGGTACGGCTGTTGAAGCGTTCTTCCTTGGCGGCGGTTTTACGCTGTTCTACCAGTTCACGGGCAAGACGTTCGTCCGATACGGCATTGAATGTATCGCCGCCGGTCGGCACATCGTCCAAGCCGGTGATTTCTACCGGTACGGACGGTCCCGCACTCTTAACACGCTGTCCCTTGTCGTTCATCATCGCACGAACACGGCCAACCGTTGTGCCGGCTACAATGATGTCGCCCACCTTCAAGGTACCGTTTTGTACCAGAACCGTGGCAATAGGACCACGGCCTTTGTCCAGTCGGGCTTCAATGACAGTGCCTTTAGCGGCTCTGTCGGGATTGGCTTTCAGTTCCTTCATGTCGGCTACGAGCAATACCATTTCAAGCAGGTCGTCAATACCTTCCTTGGTGTGAGCCGAAACGGGAATGACCGGTGTGTCGCCGCCCCATTCCTCCGGAACAATTTCATATTCGGTCAGCTGTTGTTTGACCTGTTCCACGTTGGCACCGGGCTTATCAATTTTGTTGATGGCCACAATAATAGAAACGCCGGCGGCTTTGGCGTGGTTAATCGCTTCAATGGTCTGCGGCATGATACCGTCATCAGCCGCCACTACCAGAATAGCAATATCTGTAACTTGAGCACCTCTGGCTCTCATGGTGGTAAAGGCTTCATGGCCGGGGGTATCCAAGAAGGTGATTTCTCTGTCGTCCAGCGATACACGATAAGCACCAATATGCTGTGTAATGCCGCCGGCTTCGGTGGCGGTCACATGGGCATGACGGATACAGTCCAGCAGAGAGGTCTTGCCGTGGTCAACGTGTCCCATGACAACCACCACGGGCGCACGGGTGACCAGATTTTCATCGGCATCGTCACTGTCGTCAATAATGCGTTCCTCAATGGTTTCAATGGTTTCTTTTTCAACCTTGGCGTGGAACTCCATCGCTACCAAGGAAGCGGTGTCAAAGTCGATAACATTGTTAACGCTGGCCATTACGCCCAGAGCCATCAGTTTGGTGATGACTTCGGCGGCTCTGGCCTTTAACCGCAGTGCCAATTCGCCAACGGTGATTTCATCGGGAATCTGAACGGTAATGGGCTTGGCTTTTCTGTCCTTTTCAATACGCCGCATTCTTTCCTGTTCGGTTTCCTTGCGGGAGGTACGGGGCTTTCCTTTCTGCTGTGAACGCTGGGTAATCTTCTGGCGGGAAACCGTATTGACGTTGTGCATTCTTTCACTGGCCATACGGTCATATTTTTCGTTATAACGCTCGATATCCACGTTCGATGAACGGGTATTGATCACACGGCTTCTGCTGCCGAAAGCACCGTCCTGCTGTGTAGCCTGCTGACTGCTGTCCTGCGGGGGAGCAGTGGCCGGAGCGGGTGTCTGCGGCTTGGGCTGTGGTTTGGGAGCGGGTGCATTGGGTTTCTTGTCACGCGGGGCCTGCTGTCTGCGTTCGCCGTCTGCGGCCGGTTTTCCCTGACGGCTTCTGTCGCCTCGGTCACCTCGCTTGTCACCGGATGCTTTGCCGTCTTGTTTCTTGGGTCTTTCTTGTCTTTTGGGGGCTTCACCGCTTTCGGCAGACTTTCCGGCTTTGGCGGGTTTTTCCGTTTTGGCGGTTTTTTCCGCTTTAGCAGGTTTTTCTGCGGGAACCTCTGCCGGTGCGGGTGCCGCTGTGGACGCAGGAGCCGCCGGAGCTTCTGTCGGAGCCGGAGCGGGTGCCGCTGTTGAGGCGGGAGTAGCCGGAGCAGTGGCCGGAGCGGGAGCCGGTGCCGGTTCTTCATCACCTGATGCATAATAAGCCGCAAAATCACTAACGCTGTTGGCTTGGGTGAAATACTCAAAAATCATATTCAGTTCTTCTTCGGTCAGGGCGGTGGCCGGCTTTCTGACAACCCCAAGACGGGCTTTCAGCATCTCTGCCACTTCCTTATTCGATAAATTCAGATCCTTTGCAACCTCACTCAGCTTATATTTCATATACATTCCTCCTGACTGTTCTCTGTACAAATGGCCCTTATCGTTTGGGCAAAGCCGCTGTCGCTGATGGCAATAATACCGGTTTTCTTTCGTCCCACCGCTCGGCCAAGGCTGTCCATATCAAAACCGGACGGTACAACCGGTGTTTGGGTCTGCTCCGCTGTTTGACGGATTGTACGTTCTGTTCGCTCGGAAAGATCATTGGCCAGCACCAGCAGGAAAGCACGTCCTTTTTTCATGACATCGGCGGCGGCGTCAAAGCCCATCGCCGTTTTTCCCGCTCTTGTGGCTATTCCCAACAGGGAGAGCAGTTTTTCCTTCATCAATACTTTCTTCCTCCGTTTATGATTCAAGAACAGTCGTTAGCTGTTCTATTTCCTGCTCCAGACGCTCATAGACCTCATCGGGTATTTTACAGCTGAAAGTCTTTTCAAACCGTCTGGCTTTGCGAGCCGCTGTCAGACACGCCGCTGACGGACACACATAAGCACCTCGGCCGGCCTTTTTGCCCGTCAGGTCAACGCTGATGCTGCCCCGCTGAATGACTTCACCTTGTTCATTGGTGGTGTCCGGTGCCTTGACAACACGGACAAGAGCCTTTTTCTCCTTCATTTCATTACAGCCGACACATTTTCGCAGCGGTATTTTCTTCTGTTTCATCTGAAAGCACCTCTTTTCCTGATGGCCTTTTGCGGCAGATTATGTTTCCTCCGGTTCTTCGGCTTCGTTGTCTGTCGAAGCCTGTTCAGCTGTTTCCGGTTCGTCAGCTGTCGGAGTCTGTTCAGCTGTTTCCGGTTCGTCAGCTGTCGGAGCCTGTTCAGCTGTTTCCGGTTCGGTGGCTGTCAGAGCTTTTCGGGCTGCTTCGGCAGAGGCTTGGGCGTTGGCAATCAGTTCTTCAATGTCAATTTCATCATCATCGGCAAAAGCAGAAGTGTTTGCTTCAGCGGCCGGCTGAACCGTTTCAGCTTCGGCGGGTTCCTTGGCGGCTGTTGCAGGAGCTTTGGCCGGTGGTGTTTGCCATTCCTCTTCCGTGATGGCACTTTCGGGACGGATATCTATTTTCCAGCCTGTCAGCTTGGCCGCCAGACGGACATTTTGTCCTTTGTTGCCGATGGCCAGAGAAAGCTGGCTGTCGGGTACGGCCACACGGCAGGCTCTTTCCTGTGTGGGGTCAATATCGACCCGCACCACTTCGGCGGGTGACAGTGCCGCTGAAATGAACTTAACAGGATCTTCGCTGTATTCGATGATGTCAATTTTTTCGCCGTTGAGGGCTTCCACAATGGCACGGACACGCTGACCGTTCTGACCGATACAGGCACCCACGGCATCTACATCCGGTTCTTTGCTGTAGACGGCAATTTTGGTGCGGGAGCCGGCTTCACGGTTGATAGATTTGATCTCTACCAGTCCTTCGGCAATCTCAGGCACCTCCGCTTCAAACAGTTTTCTGACCAAATCGGGATGTTTGCGGGAAATGAACACTCTTGGTTCTTTGCCGCCGGTTTTAATGTCGGCAATATAGACACGAATTTTGTCGCCTTCCTTCAGGACTTCATCGGGGAAATGTTCACTGGGCGGCAGTGTAATCAGTGATTTGCCCAGCCGTACCGATACGGTGGGGGTTTCCTTGTCACCCGCTTCAATGCGTTCCACGGTGGCGATGACCACCTCTTTCAGTTTGCTTTGGTACTCGGCCAGCACCTGACCCTTTTCACCGTCATGAATGCCCTGACGGATAATACTGCGGGCCGTCTGCACGGCAATACGTCCCAATTCCTTGGGGTTCATCTTGATACCGACCTTGTCACCGGGCATTACGCCGGCCGAAATCTTTCGAGCTTCTTCCAGAGCGATTTCTTTATTGGTATCGGTCACGATTCCTTCCACAACGGTTTTGTTCAGGTACACATCAAAAATACCCTGATCCGGATCCATGCGGATCAAAACGTCCTCGTTGCCGTTATAGTTGCTTTTGCAGGCAGTTTTAATGGCTTTTTCAATCTGACTGAGCATAAATTCAACCGAAATGCCCCGTTCCTTTTCCATCTGTCTGAGTGCTTCATACAGTTCTGTGTTTCTGTTGTCCTGCGGCTGTTCCGCTTTCTTGCTTCTCATAATGGTCCCTCCGTCAATGTTTGGCTGTTCACAGTTCAAAATCATCCAGTTTAATATATACGGTATCTTTTTTGTTTATCACTTTTTCCTGACCGTCCGTCATCACCGTAACGGTATCCTTGTCATGGGTCAGCAGGGTTCCTTTATAGTCACGCAGACCACTGCTGTCCGGCCGAATCAGCCGCACCATGACTTTGGCTCCCAAAAAGGCATCAAAGTGAGCCGGCTTGATCAGCTCTCGTTCCAGTCCCGGCGAACAAATCTCCAAGATGTAGTTTTGTTCAATCGGATCCAGTTCGTCCAGCGGGGCATCTACGGCTCGTGTAACATTTTCGCAGTCCTCGATGGTAACGCCGCTGTCTTTATCAATGAAGATCCGCAGATACCATTCGGCTCCTTCCTTCACAAAACGAACGTCCCATAAGGAAAGCCCCATAGCTTCTATGATAGGCTTCACCAGTGCGGCAACACTTTCCACAGTATTGCCCTTCTTGTTTTTCTTCTCCGTTGTAATCGCTCCTGTTCTTTGTAAACTGTTCCTGAAGTCTGTTTGAAGGCACAGAGCCTTGTCTGTCGGTGAAAGAAGGCTCACGGCAGAGCGTGTTCCGTGGAACACTCGGTAAACAGGCTTTCGGGAAACTGCTTTTGTCCTTATTAACGATAAAAGAGCGGGTCGCCCCACTCTTTTATCCAATAACATATTCTAACTATCCCTATTTTAGCACACCTTTTTTTTATTTGCAAGTTCTTTTTCAAAAAAAATCTACCTTTGTTGAAGGGCTTTGCGTTGATTGTGCAGAAGTATTTTTTTGCGGCCGGAAAGAAAACAAACCCTCACCGCCATCTGCTAAAATGTTAAAATGTTGCAGGGAAAAACTATCATAACCGTTTGACTTCATCTGTCGGATATGATAAAATAATAAAAGTTTTTATGACGTTTCAATACTTTTTGGGAGGAAATACCATGAAGGAGAAAAGAAATTCCTTTTCCAGTTCCATCGGCTTTGTGCTGGCGGCGGCCGGCAGTGCGGTGGGATTGGGCAACATCTGGCGGTTTCCGTATCTGGCCGCTAAAGATGGCGGAGGTCTGTTTTTGGTTGTGTATATCATACTCGCCCTGACGTTCGGCTTTACGATGCTGGTCACAGAAATTTCCATTGGCCGCAAAACCAAACAGAGTGCCTTGACCGCCTACGGAAAACTCCATAAAAAATTCGGCTGGGTCGGCGGTCTGGCCACGATTGTGCCGTTTATGATTCTGCCGTATTACTGCATTATCGGCGGCTGGGTGCTGAAATACTGCGTGGCCTTCTGCACCGGACAAGGCGGTGCCGCCGCAGAAGATACCTACTTTGGCGGCTTTATTACCGGTTACTATGAACCGATTATTTTTACGGTCATCTTCTTAGCGGCTGTTGCGGTTGTCATCTTTGCCGGTGTGAATAAGGGCATTGAGTCCATGTCTAAAATTTTGATGCCGGCTTTGCTGGTATTGGTGGTAGCGATTGCGATTTTCTCCCTGACTGTTCAGGGACCCGAAAACCGTACCGGCTTGGATGGTCTGAAAGTTTATTTGATTCCCAATCTGGAAGGCAAAGGCTTTGGCGATGTCTTTACGGTCATCATGGATGCGATGGGTCAGCTGTTCTACAGTATCAGTGTGGCGATGGGTATTATGGTTACCTACGGTTCCTATTTCAATGATAACCATAACCTGATGAAATCGGTCAACCGTATTGAAATTTTTGATACCGCCGTTGCTTTTTTGGCGGGTGTCATGGTCATTCCGGCGGTGTTTGCGTTCATGGGAAATGATGGTCTGTCCAGTTCCGGCCCCGGTTTGATGTTTATTGCACTGCCGAAAGTATTCCAGTCCATGGGCGTTATCGGCAATATTATCGGTGCTGTGTTCTTCATCATGGTCTTTTTTGCCGCCCTCACCAGTGCGATTTCTCTGATGGAAGTGGTGGTAGCCAGTCTGATTGACAAGTTCGGCTGGAACAGACGCAAATCTACGATTATCGAAACACTTTTTGCGATTGCCATCGGCGTATTGATTTGTCTGGGTTATAATGTCCTCTACTTTGAATGTCCGATGCCCGGCGGCGGTACCGGTCAGCTGTTGGATCTCTTCGACTACTTCAGCAATAATATCTTCATGCCGGTGGTGGCTATCAGCACCTGTATTTTGGTCGGCTGGGTAATCAAGCCGCAGACCATTATTCAGGAAGCCACCAAGAACGGAGAAAAATTCGGCCGGAGGTTGCTGTATATTGCCATGATTAAATTCGTCGCACCGGTTCTGCTCGTGGCTCTTCTGCTCGGCTCGTTAGGGTTATTCAAATGAAAAAACATTCGGAATTTCGGGAAGGCCTTACCGCCGGCCTTCCGATTGCATTGGGTTATTTTTCGGTATCCTTCGGCTTTGGCCTGACAGCGGCCCGGCTCGGTCTTTCGGTCTTAAGTGCGGTGATTATATCGTTAACGAACCTGACTTCGGCCGGACAGGCTCAGGGCATTCAGGTCATGGCCAACGGCGGTTCCCTGCTGGAAATGGCACTGGTACAGCTGGTTATCAACCTGCGGTATGCCCTGATGGCGATTTCTCTGTCGCAGAACTTGGATAAAAAATTCACGCTTTCGCACCGGCTGATTGCCGCCTATGGCATTACAGACGAGATTTTCGCACTGTGTTCCACCCGTCAAAAGCCTGTGACCCCTTCATATATGTATGGTATTATTGTCATCTCTTCCTTCGGCTGGACGTTCGGCACCTTATTGGGAGCGGCGGCCGGTGAGATCCTGCCGGCTCAGTTGATTTCTGCCTTGGGACTGATGCTCTACGGAATGTTTATTGCCATTATTGTGCCGCCGGCGGTCAAGGAAAAAAGCGTTCTGCTGGTGGTCATCATCGCTTGTGTTCTCAGCTGTGTCTGCTATTACCTGCTGCCGTTTTTATCCGGCGGGTTTGCGGTGATTCTCTGTTCGGTAGCCGCTTCGCTGGCGGGTGCCTTGTTATTCCCCATCAAAGAGGAGGCGAACACCGCATGACAACCTTCCTGTACATTTTGGTCATGGCAGGGGTTACCTATCTGATCCGCATGATTCCCTTTGCCTTCTTTACCAAAAAAATCAAATCCACCCTGCTCCGCAGTTTTTTGTATTACATTCCTTACGCCGTGCTGGCGGCGATGACCATTCCGGCTATTTTCTACAGCACCGGCCACTTTCTCACGGCTCTTGTCGGCACGATAACAGCTTTGATTCTGGCCTATTTTCGTCT
>CADCOZ010000115.1 GCA_902803125.1 uncultured Ruminococcus sp. | reverse complement strand
GCTTTTTCATGGGCAGGGTCAGCAAAATGAAGATGACCAGTGCAATCGCCGTCAGCACCGCTAACAGAATCGTCATGGTTGGTGTGTAGACGGCAAAATTGAACAGGTTGAACTGCATACCGAACAGGTGGATATCCCGACAGCACAGCACACCAATGGTCATGCCCGTGAGCATCAGTATAAACAGCACCGCTCTGATTTTGTTGAACGGCAGAGATACCTGAAACAGAATCATAAAGGCGGTAATGGCTGTCAAACAAACCGCTAAGGTCTTATATTCTTCCACACTTAAACCGAACCAGTTCATGGCCAGAATACACAGCATAACATTGATGACGGTCGTTATTCCCGCCGGTATCGCTTTTTCAAGAATGTTCAGGATAAAAATACCCTTGATACGGTCTTTATTGGGTTCCAATGCCAAAATAAAGGACGGAATACCGATGGTGCAGGCATTGACCAGTGTCAGCTGAATCGGCTGGAACGGGAACGGTGCGGTCAGGAACAGGAACAGAATCGCTAAAATGGTAGAGAAAATGGTCTTGACAATAAACAGTGTAGAGGAACGCTGAATATTGTTGATGGTTCTTCTGCCCTCTGCCACTACCTTCGGCATAGAGGCAAAATTGGAGTCCAGCAACACCAACTGTGACACATTTCTGGCGGCATCACTGCCCGCCGCCATCGCAATACTGCAGTCCGCTTCCTTCAGAGCCAAAACGTCATTCACGCCGTCACCGGTCATGGCCACGGTATGTCCCTGATCCTTCAGGGCCACCACAAACTGCTTTTTCTGGGCAGGCGTGACACGGCCGAATACGGTATATTTCTTCATCGCTTCATGAATGTCTTCATCTGTTTTCAGGGTGGTAGCGTCAACATACCGTTCATAGCCCTTGACACCGGCTCGTCTGGCCACGTCTGAAACAGTGATCGGATTATCGCCGGAGATAATCTTGACTTCTACCTGCTGGTCGGCAAAATACCGCAGGGTCTGCGGAGCCTCTGCCCTGATTTTATCGTTCAGCAGGACAATGCCGATGACCTCAATATCGTCCGGCAGTTCCTGTCCTTTGAAATCATGGTCGGAATGTGCCAGCACGATGGAACGATAATTTTTGGCGTAACCGTCCAGCTTGGCTTTCAAGTCCGGCGGCACGGTTCCCAAAATAAACTCGGCGGCTCCCATGATATAGCTGCCTTCTCCCACAAAATGAGCCCCTGACCACTTCTTTTCCGAAGCAAAGGGTACCGCCTTGTCTGACTTCATGGCAGACGTGCCGCTGAATTTGTCTTTCAGCGCCATAAACGTGGCGTTGGTATCGTCTAAAGCGTTGACCAAGCCGCATAGAACATCGGCTATCGTTTCTTTTTCGGCTCTCTCCCCGAACGGCACATAATCCGCCACTTCCATACAGCCTTCGGTAATCGTGCCGGTCTTATCCAAACAAAGCACATCTACACGAGCCAGTGTTTCAATACAGTACAGCTCCTGCACCAGCACCTTATGTTTGGACAAACGGATAACGCTGACCGCCAGCACCGTACTGGTCAGCAAAATGAGTCCTTCCGGAATCATGCCCGTTACCGCCGCCACCGTACTGACAACGGCCTGCACCAAATGAGCATCAATAACACCTAAAACCGAAACGGCTGTCTGCCCTGCTTCTGTCGGTGTCAGGCTGTACTGCCGCCAGAACATCAGCAAGGCCAGCGGCAGAATAATAAACGTCAGCACCTTGATGATTTTATTCAGCGTGTACAAAATCTCCGAATTGACTTTCTTGATATACTTGGCCTGTGCGGCAATCTTAGAGGCATAGTTTTCACTGCCGACGTGTTCGGCTCTGGCCATACATTTGCCGCTGACCAAATAACTGCCGGAATACATCATATCGCCCGGTTTTTTATGAATAGCATCCGATTCGCCGGTCAGCAGCGACTCGTTGGCATCACAGTTGCCGGACAGAACAATGCAGTCCACCGGAATCTGGTTGCCCTGCGAAAACTCTATCACATCATCCAGCACAATCTCATGCAGAGCCACCTTCTTCTTTTTTCCGTCACGAATGACCGTAACCTTGGTGGCCGATACGATTGACAGCTTGTCGATGGTGAGCTTTGCCCTGATTTCCTGAAAAATGCCGATGGAGGTATTGAAAAACATTACCCCTAAAAACAGCATATTTTTATACGAACCGACCAAAAACACCGCAACGCCAAGAAGGAAATTCAGCACATTAAACAGTGTTACGATATTATCGTAAAAAATCCGCTTGATACTTTTGGTGGGCAGAGCCTGATCATCGTTGACCAGTCCCTCACGGATACGCTGTTCAACCTGTGCCTGTGTCAGCCCCTGTTCAAGCGGCACCTCAAAGCGTTCCGCCTCTTCCATCTTTATCGTTTCCTTTTCTTTCTTTTTCATTCCGCTGTCTCCTTTAGTGAAGTATGTTCATTATTGTAAACGAGCCCTTCGCTCCTGCTTTCGCCAAACGGCCTCTCAGCTGAATTCTTCTGCGATATTGCTGATCCATATGCCTCTTTTTATCATCACCGTGCCGATAATGATTTTTATAATATCTGCCGCCTGTACTATTGTATAAATGATAATTATCGGAAGTTCAGTCAGGAAGCATAAAATCAAAGCAAACGGTATGGTGAACGTCCATGTAAAAACACTGTCAAACAGAAAGGTGATAAGTGTTTTGCCGCCCGAACGAATCGTGAAATACAACGCATTCAGTATGCCCTGAACAGGGAAAAACAGTGCCGTTATCACGATAAAACTGCAAGCCAAAGAGCGTACTTCATCCGTTGTATCGTATACATTCGGAAAAACACCCGACAGGGCAATAAGAATAATCGTCAGACCTACACACAAAATGCCCGTAAAGCCGGTAAGCCGAAACGATTCATTTCTGGCCTGTTCAAAGGCACCGGCTCCTAAAAGCTGGCCTATCAGGATACCGACCGAATGCCCCAACCCGACAAAAACAACATTCAGAAGATTACAGATAACATTAGATATGTTAATGCCTGCGACAACAGCCAGTCCCCTTGTTGAATAGCATTGTGTCAGTGCGGCCAGACCTGCCGCCCAGAGAAATTCATTGATAAATATCGGCAGACTTTTTGCCAGTATTTTTCCTGCCATCTCACGGGGAACCGCTAAGGTACGCCATAAACCTTGTATAAACGGGTGCTGTTTTTTCCGACAATGCGACCACAGCACAAGAACAAGAATTTCCAAATACCTTGCGATGACCGATGCGGCGGCGGCTCCCTGCACGCCCCATTTCGGAAAACCGAAATGACCGTAAATCAGCAGATAGTTAAAAATAATATCGGTACATACCGAAACAACACCGGCCACCATCGGCTTAAAGCTGTCGCCCGTTTCACGCAGGGAACTGGCATATGTCTGACTTATCGCCATCGCCGGAAGACCCGCCAGCATGATGTGCAGATAGCTTTTGGCGTGTTCCGCTGTAACAGCCGGATCTATATCCGCACTTTCTCCGTGAAGATACAGCCCTATCAATAAGTCCTCACACGAGAGGAAAATGAGGATCCCTGCCGCTGTACAAAAGAGGCAGATCAGTGCCTTCATTCTGGTTGCGGCACGAACGCCCTCTGTATTGCCGTTTCCGTGGAACTGTGCGGCATAAATGCCGGGTCCTGATATTCCTCCAAAGATCGCAAGCGTATAGACAAACAAAAGCTGTCCAACAATGGAAACGGCTGTCATGGCTTCCGTTCCCAAGCTCCCCACCATGATATGATCTACCAAAACAACGGCATTGGAGATGCCGTTTTGTATCATGATAGGAACAGCAAGAACCAAAGCCTTTTTATAAACCGAAAGGTTTTTCATCTGATCCCACCTTTTGAAAATGTGTCATCAGTAAATAACTTGGCTATGATGGAAACAATCAGAAAGTCAAGCAGTTCAGACGTTTTGACACTTTTTATTTTTTCGAACCCGTCCGGAACCAATAAAACCACTGTCCTTTCGGCATCGAATACAGCGTCTGTCAAGCATTCAGTTTGATTCTGCGATGGGAATTTTACGAATCCACGTTATAGTTCATTATATATTTTTCAGCAACATCTGTCAAGCTGTTCAAAAAAACGGATTTCCGCAGAGGACTTTAATTCTCTCTTGAAATGCTATACATTTTGCGTTATAATAACTGTCGGGTTTGCGTATTCTTACTGAATTCTCCCAAATTCGATTGAGGTGTTGCCCATGTCATTTACAGACTTCCTGTTTCAGCTCTTTATCAGCCCTTTACAGCTGATTTATGAATTTGTTTTTTTCTATGCCAGAGATTTTACCAACAGCATTGGTGTGACCATTATCGCACTGAGCCTGACCGTCAATTTCATGCTCCTGCCGCTCTATCGTCAGGCCGATGCCATTCAGGATAAGGAAAGAGCCAAAGAAAAAGAAATGGAACATTGGGTTCGGCACATCAAAAAGACTTTTTCCGGCAACGAACGCTTTTTGATGCTGCAAACCTACTATCGGCAGAACCACTACACGCCGTATTACGTTTTGCGGGGTATGATGCCGCTGCTGCTCGAAATTCCCTTCTTTATTGCTGCTTATCACTTTCTGGCCGATTTGCCGGATCTCCAAACCTCTTTCGGACCGATTCAAAACCTGAGCGTGCCGGACGGCTTGCTGACTATCGGCGATTTTTCCATCAATATCCTGCCTATCATCATGACCCTGCTGAACCTGATCTCCTGTGCGATTTATACCAAGGGACTGCGGTTCAAGGACAAATTCCAATTATACGGCATGGCGGTACTGTTTCTGATCCTGCTGTATAATTCTCCCTCCGGTTTGGTTTTCTACTGGACCATCAACAACCTGTTTTCGCTGATCAAGAATTTCATTGTCAAAAGCCGTCATCCCCGCCGAGCCGCCAATATCACCATGTCCCTTTTGGGAGTGGCGGCGGCCGTTTGGGCTTTTGTCATGCCAAAAAACAGCTTCAGCGAGTGCTTCCCGATGATAGACGTGGCACTGTTTTTCCAACTGCCGCTCCTGCTGACACTTCTGAAGCCGCGGCTCGATGCCGTCAAAAGCCGTATGAAGGAGCGTACACCGCATTTCCGTCTGTTTTTCAGCGGGTGCCTTTGCATGACCCTCCTGACAGGCGTGGTCATTCCGGCCTCGGTCATCGCTTCTTCCCCCATCGAATTTGTTTCCTTTGCCAATTTCCACACCCCGCTGATTCATGTCCTGTATTCTTTTCTGATGGCGGCCGGAATGTTTCTTGTCTGGTTCAATTTGCTGTATTATTTGTCGGGTCAGCGTCTGCGTTGCTGGCTGGACGGCATTATCTGGATCATGGCGGTTATTTCACTGATTAACTACCTTTTCTTCTGCACCAATATGGGTACCCTGACAGCCGACCTCATCTATGTGAAGCTGTTTGAGTTTGACCTGATAGAAAAGATCATCAATACCGCAGTGGTCATAGCCGCTCTGGTCATACTTATCCTGCTGTGGAAAAAAAGCAAAAAAGCCGTTCAGACCGTTTATGTCATCTTGGGCATTGTGATGGTGGGAATGTCCTGCGTCTATATCGTCCAAATCAAAAATAAAGAAGGCGAAATCTACACCGCCTACGAAAGCACCCAAAAAGCCTATCAGGATGCGGATGCCGCTGAAGGGAAAATTATCCGCTTGAGCCAAAACCATAAAAACGTGATTGTTCTGATGCTGGACAGAGCCATCAGCAGTTATATTCCCTATCTGTTTGCCGAAAAGCCCGAACTGAAAGAACAATTTGCCGGTTTCACCTACTATCCGGATACCATTTCTTTTGGCGGTTCCACCAACTTTGGATCCCCGGCTCTCTATGGCGGGTACGATTATATGCCGACAGAGATCAATGCCCGTTCTTCCGAAAAGTTAGTGGATAAACACGATGAAGCCCTCAAGGTGATGCCGCACCTGTTTGATGAGAATAACTTTGATGTTACCGTTATCGAACCGACTTATGCCGGCTATTCATGGGTTCCTAACCTCAGAATTTACGATGACTATCCGGATATCCGTGCATTATGCATTGAACAGGGACAGATGCAGTCATATTCAGATATCAAGGGGATCATGGATCAGCCCACTTTATGGAAACGCAATTTCTTCTGCTATAGCTTGATGCGGTC
>CADCOZ010000114.1 GCA_902803125.1 uncultured Ruminococcus sp. | reverse complement strand
TGACTTTTGGCTCCTCACACATTATTCATTATTCGTTATTTCTCCCCTTCCCTAAATTCGCTGACTTTTGGCTCCTCATACATTATTCATTATGAATTATGCATTAACAAAAAAATGACCCGACTCCCCAAGGAGCCGGGCTTTTTTTAGGTATCATTTTTTGCGGCTTCACGCAAAGCCTTTTGCAGCCAGACAACACCAATGTCGATGGCCAAGTAAAGACTGGGCTTTTCACTGGTTTTGACAATGGCCTTGCGGGGACTGATGTTGGGATCCGTATTGATCAGCTGGATAGTGACTTTATCGGCGATTTCCATGTCACCAACCGTCTGTTTGGATTTGATGATCATCTTAATGATAAACGGGTCACGCATATTGCCGTAATACAGGATATGGCCGCAGCGGACAAGCGGTCTTCCTTTATACTGGAAAAAGGGTGTTTCAGCCATGTTGTTCCTCCTTCAGCTGAACGATTCGGTTATGATTTGAGGTAGCTTTTCAGCAGTACCTCCAACAAATCATCTCTGTCAATTTTACGAATCAGACTTCTTGCATTGTTATGCGTGGTGATATAAGTCGGATCCTCGGACAAAATATAACCGACAATTTGGTTAATCGGATTGTATCCCTTTTCTTCCAATGCATTATAAACCGTTGTCAGAATGGCACGGATACTTTCGTCCCGATTGTCCGAAATGGAAAATATCATGGTCTTGTCAAGCATTTATACCACCTCCACAGTATTATCTTACCATATTGTTTCCTAAATTACAATAGAATTCAGACGAATTTTATGAAAAAACAAGAATCTTTTTCCAAAGAGCCGGTTCACGCTCTGGCTCCGGCACAGCACAAGGCGTTTTCCGGCTCCGTATAAATGTTCCGCCGCTTTTTATTGGGTTTTGATGCTGACGTTCTTTTGAGCCAGACGATTTGTTACACTGTCAATGATGTCCTGCACTTCCGCTAAGGAAAGCGTTCTTTCACGGGACACAAAGCTGAAGCGTACCGTAATGCGGTGTTCGGTATCCGTGTCATAAATATCAACAATGCGGACATCCTTCAGCAGACCGCTGTACTGCTCCTGCCAGCACTCTTCCAGCATTTGGAAAGTCACGCCGGCGGGAATGTCCATGCTCAGGTCATACTCAATGGACGGATATTTGGAAGGTTCGTCATATACAAGGCCTTCATCGGGAGCGGCGGCGAACAGGTCAACGTCTATTTCAGCAAAGACAATGGCGGCTTTTTTGTCAATGTTTCTGCCGATAACAGGGTGTACCATGCCGATGGTGCCAATGACTTGGCCGTTAAGAAGAACTTTATTGTAATTGATGGGGTGTTCATAGTCATGAACGGCTTCGGCGGTTTCAAAGGTCAGGGCGGTGTGTTTGATGTTGGCGGTCAGATAGGCCAGAATATCCCGCAGACGGAAATATAAGTGACGGTAATCAACGATTCTGCTGAACAGCGTAATGCCCAGCATTTTGTGTTCCTCACAGAGGTTGTTTTCGTTCAGACCGTTAACGGTGCGGCCGATTTCAAAAATACCAAATTCGGGGGCATAGCCGGTGTTGGCCTTTACCTGACAAAGCTGTGTGGGAATCATGGAACGGCGAAGGGTTTCGATATTCGGGTTGCTGGCATTGGCCAGTTTCACATTCGGTTCCACAGCGATGCCCAAAGCTTTGAGTTCATCGTTATAGGCCCAGACATAGGAATGCACTTCATGCAGCATAAATCTCTTGACCAGCATATCCTTGATTTTTTCCTCGTTCGTCTTGACGGTGGTCATGCGGACGGGATACAGGGGGGAACGGGTGGTATGAACCTCAAAGTTATCGTAGCCGTAAATACGGGTGATTTCCTCGATGATATCGGCTTTCATGGTCACGTCCTTGGTGATACGCCAAGAGGGAACATCTACGCTGAAGGCTTCTTTCTCTTCGTCATAACGCACCACAAAACCAAGACTTTGCAGGGTATGGATAATGGTTGGTGCATCAATTTTAATGCCGGTGTAACGGTCAACAAACTTCATGTCGAAATCGAGCGTGACCGGCGGGAACTTCACGGCGTATTCATCGGTCAGGCGGGACACGACTTTGACACCGCTGTCGTATTTTTTCAGCAGGTACAGGAACCGTCCGATAGCGGGAACGGTCATTTCGGGGTCAAGGCTTTTTTCGTAACGCATGGAAGCGTCTGTGCGATGGGACAGGCGAACAGTGGATTTTCTGACGGAAGCCGCATCAAAGTTGGCGGATTCCAAGGTCAGGGTGGTGGTATCGTCCACGATTTCAGAATCCAGACCGCCCATAATGCCGGCAATCGCCACGGGTGTATCACCGCTGCAAATCATCAGGGTGTTTTCGTCAACGGTTCTGTCCACACCGTCCAGTGTACGGAAGGTGAAAGGAGTATCGAAGCGTTTAATACGGATTTGTTCGACCTTGCGGGCATCAAAAGCGTGCATGGGCTGACCCATTTCAAGCATCAGATAGTTGGTCAGGTCGGCCAAATAGTTAATGGCTCTCATGCCGCAGTAGTACAAGCGAATGCGGATATTCACCGGGCTGACCGTACGGCTGATGTTTTCAACCTTGAGGGTGCTGTAACGCTTGCAGAGGGTGTCCTCGATTTTCATGTCAACCGCCGGCAGGTCATCATAAACGGTCAGATCCTCTGTCGGCAGGGCTTTGAGCGGACGGCCGGCCAGAGCCGCAAATTCTCTTGCCATGCCATAGTGTCCCCATAAATCGGGGCGGTTGGTCAGGGACTTGTTGTCCACTTCAAAGATAATGTCGTCAATGGCATACAGTTCTTTGATATCGGTGCCGAGCGGGACATCTTCTGTAATCTCCATAATGCCGGAATGGTCATCGCTGATGCCGATTTCGGCTTCACTGCAGCACATACCGCAGGAAGTTTGACCGGCTAACTGTCTGGGTGCGATGGTGATGTCGCCCACCTGTGCGCCCAGCTGAGCAAAAGCGGTTCTCATGCCCACACGCACATTCGGCGCACCGCAGACGACATCGGTCAGAGTGCCGGAACCGGTATCGACCTTCAGCAGGTGAAGCTTTTTGGACTGCGGGTGTTCCTCGACAGATTTAATCTCTGCAACGACAATGCCTTTGATGTCGCTGCCCTTAAAGAAGATTTCGTTTTCCACTTCGGCAGTGGACAAAGAAAAGCGGTGAATCAAGTCTAACTTATCCAGACCGCTGAGATCCACGAAATCCTCGATCCAATTCATTGATAACAGCATAGTTTTATCCTCCCTTATTCATCATCGGTGAACTGTGACAGTGTTTTCAGACTGCCGCTGTTCAGATCTCTGATGTCCTTGATACCGTACTTCATCATGGCCAGACGTGTCAGACCCAGACCAAAGGCAAAGCCGGTGTATTCGTCCGGATCAATGCCGCCTTCCCGCAGGACGTTCGGATGAATCATACCGCAGGGACACAGTTCCAGCCAGCCGCTGTGCTTGCAGGACGGACAGCCGGTGCCGCCGCAGATCAAACAGCTGATATCCAATTCAAAGCCGGGTTCCACGAAGGGGAAGAAGCCGGGACGCAGACGGACTTTAATGTCCTTGCGGAACACCTCGGACAGCATCGTTTTCATGAAGTAGATCAGGTTGGAGATGGAGATATCTTTATCGACCATCATTCCTTCCATTTGGAAGAAGGTATTCTCGTGGCAGGCATCGGTCGCTTCGTTGCGGAAACAGCGACCGGGGAAGATAGCACGAATCGGTGTGCCGTTTTGGATAAGAGCGGGACCGTATTTTCTGAGGATAGCATTTTGTGCCGCAGAGGTTTGTGACTTCAGCAGCTGACCGTTTTCGAGATAGTAGGTATCCTGCATATCTCTTGCGGGGTGGTGCTTCGGGATATTCAGCGACTCAAAGCACTCATAATCCGTCACGACCTCGGCATAGTCTTCCACGGTGAAGCCCATGGAT
>CADCOZ010000113.1 GCA_902803125.1 uncultured Ruminococcus sp. | reverse complement strand
TCGGCAGAAACGAGGAAGGTGAACTTAGTTTCCGTTTTGGCAGCCAGCACGTTAATTTTTTCAATAAAGGCCGAGAAAGCAGTGAAGTCGGGGCCGCCAATTTTCAGGGTGGAATCTATCAGGATATCTGTCACATCGTAGTTGCCGGCACAAAGACCGCTGAGAAAACCAAAGAAAGCGTCATAACCGCTGATGCTGTACTGGTCGGTATCAATCAGTCTGGCCTTGTGGGTAACATCGTAGGTGAGTTTAGAACCCTTTTCGATAACCACCACGTTGCCGTTAGAAGCCTCAACGGCCTCATTGGCCAAGCTGATGAGTTTCTTTGTTTTTCCGGAACCTTTTTTGCCAATAATAAGTGTAACCATATTTTTTTTGCCTCCTTAAGTACTTGTATCATGGACACAACGAGAATGCTCTCTAAGACAATTTTACAATAAGCCGTCCGTTCTGTCAATGCGTTCAGAGAATTTTACCCGCATTATTTTAATCTTGCTTCCAAATCGGCTCTCAGATCCTCATAACCGGGCTTGCCCAGCAGTGCAAACATATTCTTCTTGTAGCTTTCAACGCCGGGCTGGTCAAAAGGATTCAAACACATGGTATAACCGCTGATGGCACAGGCCTTTTCAAAGAAATAAATCAAATAGCCCAGTTCGTGTTCATTGACTTCGGGAATGGTCAAAATGACATTCGGCACTTCACCGTCTGTGTGAGCCAGCACGGTTCCTTCAAAGGCCTTCTTGTTCACATAGTCCATGGTTTTGCCTTCCAGGAAGTTCAGACCGTCTGAGTCACCCTCTTCATAACCAATGGTGATTTCATACTTGGGCTTGTCAATCTGAACAACGGTTTCAAACAAAATACGTCTGCCGTCCTGAATATACTGACCCATAGAGTGCAGGTCGGTGGAGAAAATAACGGAAGCAGGGAACAGACCTTTATGGTTCTTGCCTTCGCTTTCGCCGTACAGCTGTTTCCACCACTCACTCATCATGGTGAAGGAAGGTTCATAGCTAACCAGCAGTTCAACGGCCATGCCCTTGCGGTAGAGAATATTTCTGATGGCGGCATATTTGTAGCAGGCATTCTGTTCAAGGTCGGTAGACATCAGGTCGGTGCGAGCGTCGGCGGCTCCCTGCATCAGGGCATCAATATCGGCACCGGCTACAGCAATCGGCAGTAAGCCAACAGCGGTCAGCACAGAGTAACGTCCGCCAATGCCGTCCGGCACCACGAAAGTTTCATAGCCTTCATCGGTGGCAAACTTTTTCAGGATACCCTTTTTCTGGTCGGTGGTGCAGTAAATTCTTTGTCTGGCACCGTCCTTGCCGTATTTCTTTACGAGCATTTCACGCAGGATACGGAACGCAATAGCGGGTTCGGTGGTGGTGCCGGATTTGGAAATCATATTCAGCGTAACGTCCTTGCCTTCACACAGCTGAAGCAGTTCTGCCATAGCGGTGGAGCTGATGGAGTTGCCGATATAGTAAATATCGGGAGTCTTTTTGGGCAGGGCGTTATAGTGCTGGGACTTCAAAAACTCAATGGCGGCTCTGGCACCAAGATAGGAACCGCCGATGCCGATAACAATAAACACATCGGTGTCGGACTGGATTTTGGCCGCCGTCTTTTTAATGCGGTCAAATTCCTCTTTATCATAGGCCACCGGCCAGTCCACCCAGCCGAGATGGTCATTGCCCAAGCCTTCTTTTTTGTGAAGAAGCGTATGTGCCGCTTGAATCTGCGGAGCAATCGCGGTGTATTCCTCACAGGACATGAATTTCATTAAATGTTTATCACTAATCGTAACAGCCATAGGTTTATTTCCTCCTAAAATTGATGATATGCTATCCTTCGGCACCAACCGAAGGCTTAACAAAACATAGTGATACAGGGGTTTGATGGCTTCGGCTGTTTGCTGAACCCGTCAGCCCTTGCCTTTTGTGAAGGGCTTTGTGTTCGCCGAAGCATATCGGTCGGGATTTCCCGATTTTACAGGGTTTGTGCCAGTTCTTTCAGATACTTTCTGAAATCTTCTCCCAATAGCGGGTTACGCAGGGCAATTTCAACGGTGGCTTCCAGAATGCCCAGCTTGTCGCCCATGTCATAACGCTTGCCCGTGAAGTCAACGCCGGTCATGCCAACGGTGCGGGCCATGGTTCTCATGGCATCGGTCAGCTGGATTTCTCCACCGGCTCCCGGTGCGGTATTGTCCAGAATTTCAAAAATATCCGGTGTCAGCACACAGCGGCCGAGAATCGAGAACAGCGACAGGACATCTTCCTGCTTTTGCGGCTTTTCTATCATGTCGGTACAGCTGTAAATATTGCCCTCCAGCGGGCTGACCTTCAGGGAACTGTATTTTGAGATAGCTTCTGCCGGCACGGCCTTGATGCCTACCACCGATTTGCCGTATTTTTCATAGGCACGAATCAGCTGACCGCATGACCCAAACCTTTGGTTTCTTTCTGACGGACAAAGTAGATATTCGCCAGCTTGGAAATGGAAACGACCTGTTCATAGACATCTTTTTTGCCGGAACTGAGCAGTCTTTCTTCCAATTCCGGACTGCGGTCAAAGTGATCCTCAATAATGCCCTTGCCGCGGTTGGTAATAATCAGAATGTCGGTAATGCCGGCATTGACAGCCTCTTCTACAATGTACTGAATAGCAGGCTTGTCCACAATGGTCAGCATTTCCTTTGGCATGGATTTGGTGGCCGGCAGAACTCTTGTGCCAAGACCTGCCGCCGGAATAACAGCTTTTCTAACTTTCATCATTTTGAATCCTCCGTTTCTTATGGTATGAATAGGGGAGCAAAATACACAATCAAATAACAGACCAGATACACCAACGCCACAGCGTTATTGGTGCCGCCTGCTTCTGAGATTGCTTTTTGGAGATCGGCTTGTTCCGGATGGGGGAGTGCCTTAACGGCTTTGATTTTGCTAACGGCGTGATGATAATAGCTTCGATTGCCCCGCAGGCCGCAAATAATTCGTACCACCAGCAGCAGTACATACAGCAGTGTCGGCAAAAACATCAGTACAAGATGCCCGAACGATTTATTGTTCATCGCCCATGCAATATAATCATTGATGTTGATATATGTGGCACCGCTGTAATATTCATTGGCTTCTTTGATCAGCGGTGACGAGAGCCATATGGACGTAAACAAAGCGCCTAATTCGACACATAAATGGAGCAGGGAAAGCAACACGCCTTTCACATATTGCTTGCGGTAGAGATACCAGCCTCCCATAAACAAAAATGCACAAAAATTAAAGCGGCTGCGGTGCTCGTTTTTGTACCTTTTGAATACCGGTAAATAGTAGGTGGTATTGTTCTTGACATATTTTGCAATTTCCGCACCGGTAACGCCGTCAAAATCTTCTTCCTGTGACACACCGCCCATCGGATCCAGAAACACGGTGAACGGGTTATTGCTGCCAAAAGGCGTTCCTTCCGGCGGTGCGGCCGAGCCGTTGGCATGAGTGCCGTCATTCTGAGGGATTTCTCTTGATAAAAAACTGCCGCAGTCCTTACACACAATCGAACCCAGCGGATTATGTGCGCCGCACCGGCGGCATATGAATACTTCATCAGCCGTTTCGTCATTTTCGCTTTTGGGCTTTGGCTGTGTATCCTGCCAGCTTTGGTGTGACTTATGCAGTTCCTTAAAAATGCAGGCACCCTTTTCCTCATAGCATTCTCTGTGATAGGGTGCTCCGCACTTCGGACACACGACAATATCGTCTTCATCACGAAATGTACAGGAACACACCGGACAGGGTTTGCCTATATAATTCATATCTCAGCCTCCTTTTACACTTGGCTCTATCCTATTATACTATATTATTCTGTATTTAGCAAGGTTTAATCCGTGCATTTTATTTTTTGATACCTTTTGATACCTTTTGATACCTTTTGTAAGATATTCTTTCTCTTCGCCCCATCGTCACGCCTGTGGCTCACAAGCATATTATATTAGTAAGGTGTGTGGAGTGATGAACGGCCGTCCCGTTTCGTGACGGGCTGTTTTTGGTGCAAACCCGCGGGAGGGTGGTGTGGCCGCCCGTTGCGTGATGAACCGCTGACAAATCAATGCCGCTTTCGTTTTCCTTTTTCTTGCCGCACCGCACACCCGCTCTTCTTCATAGATAATAGAAAGGAGTGCTGTTAATGGATATTATCAAAGAAATTCAAAATGCCAACTATTATATCTCGCCGCTGCCCCGGAATACCACCGTCACCATGGCGTATGTTCCGTATCAGAATGCTTCGAAACTCTATGCGCCCGAACAGGCCATTCGAAGCGGAACGATGTTTCCGGAACTCAATAAACCGTTCTGTCCCAATTGTACCGAAGGAGGGGATAAGAATGACTGAACGTCAGCGTCTGCTGGAACGTCTTGCTTCTTTTGATTTTGCCGTTACCGAACTGCATATTTATCTGGATACCCATCCCGATGATGTCAGTGCCGCTGATGCACTGCATTATTATGAAGATCAAGGCGATAAACTGCGTCAACAATTCGAAGAAAAATTCGGTCCCTTAAGTCCGAATAACGAAAACGGCAATCGCTGGGCTTGGATTGCTGATCCGTGGCCTTGGGATACGCAGGAGGGCTGATAGTATGTGGGTTTACGAAAAGAAATTGCAATATCCTGTTAATATTAAACAAACCAATCCGAAATTGGCTAAAATAATTATTTCACAATATGGCGGCCCCGATGGTGAATTAGGTGCCTCTCTGCGGTATCTCAGTCAGCGGTATGCCATGCCGTATCCGGAAATCAAGGCCATTTTGACGGATATCGGCACCGAAGAACTAAGTCACTTGGAAATGGTAGGCACGATTGTGTACCAATTGACACGGAACCTGAGCATTGAAGAAATCAAGAAACAAGGTTTTGAAGATTATTTTGTTGACCATACAACGGGTGTATATCCGGCTGCCAGCAACGGTATGCCTTTTACGGCGGCGGCTTTACAGGTGAAGGGTGACCCCATTACGGACCTGCATGAGGACTTGGCGGCAGATGAAGCACAAGGGTATGGACAACTTGATTTTCCTGTATTACGCCAAATAAAATGGTGGCCGAAACGCTCCGACCACCACAAAATATCCTGCATCATGCGGCACTATACAGGTTTTGCCCATACCATCAAACAGTAGGGGTGAATAAACCAGCGTTATCCTAATAGATTTTTGGTTTACCGCACTGCCTGCATTTCGGGTTAATAAGTCCTGAAAAACTATTATGACCACAAAAGATACAGATCTGTGCCTGTGCTCGCCGATACAGCAGTGTATCCTGAAAATAATCCAGCTCTGCCCAAGTCGGAAAATGGCCATTGATTTTGATAATGTTCAGTCCCGTACAGCCTTCAAAGGCACTTTGGTCGATAGAAGTGATACTGTTCGGCAGACTGAGTGTGACCATACCGGAACAGTTCTGGAAGGCTCTTGTACCGATTGTGGTCACACTGCTGGGAATCGTCACGTCCTTCAGAACGGTACAGCCGCTAAAGGCCTCTTCCTCAATTTTTTCAACGGTGTGCGGTATGGTAACCCTTTGCAGGCCGGTACAATGGAAGAAAGCCCATTGTCCGATGCACGTTATTTTGCTTGGAATCATGACTTCTTCTAAAGACCGGCACCCGGTGAACGTCCCGCAGATATTCATAACACTATCCGGCATTTTCACCTTGACTAAACCGGTACATTCTGTAAACGCAGCCTCCAGCGATA
>CADCOZ010000112.1 GCA_902803125.1 uncultured Ruminococcus sp. | reverse complement strand
CCTTGGCCGCAAGGCCAAAGCGACCGGACCGAGCCGACAGGCGAGCCCCCCCAAACCCCCTCCCGAAATTCGCTGTGTTGTTGTCTTTCAAGTGTTTGACGAGCAAAAACGGTTGTATTCTCCTGACACTCTTCACTTACCTATGTGCTGACCTAACAATTTTGATGAGCCATTGACTACTTGAGGTTGTCATCAATAAACGTCATATAAGGCTTACGATAGTAAATGCTGTCTGTATGATTGATGTACCAATCAAATTCCTCCTGCAATCCCTGCATTAACGGAACGGTATCAGGCATCAGCTCGTTTTGTTTGGAAACATCTAAAACGTATTCGTAATGGTGAAAGCAAAAATACGATCTTTGCGGTATGGTTCTGTCAACGCTGATGAATCGAGCTTCTTTTCCGGCGGCTTTATAGCACATACGAACCCATTCTTTGATGGTAACGGTTTCTTTGTTACCAACATTAAAGATATGGTTTTGCGGATGGCATTTCAGCAATATTTCAATAAATCGGCAAAGATCATGTACATGAAAGAATTGAAGATTCATATCTCCGTTTTCAGGTATATAAAATGGTCTGTCCAGCACGGCACAGTCAAACGGAAATGCTTCACGATATAAATTCTCATATTTCCCGTAAAAATAGGGGGGACGAAGAATATACGCAGCAGGAACACGGTCTGACAAATACTCCTCTGCACGCAGTTTATGGATACCGTAATCGCCCCATACAGCATTATAGCCGCACTTCTGTTCCTCTGTGAACGGCTGTGGATTTGTTTCAGGATATACGGCACTGGAACTGATCAACACATAATCGCTGAAAGCAACGCCTGTATCAAGAAGTGTGCGGATATGCTCCTGCATATACGCAGTGATATCCAAAACAGCATCAAAAAATTGGCCTTTTAGGGTATCTCCTAACTGCATTCTGTCACAGCAAATCCATTTGGCACCGCTGACCTGTTCTCTGTTTCCACGATTGAGAACCGTTACATCATTTCCGGCCTGCACAAAGTATTCTGCCGTAAATTTGCTGACAAAGGTGGTTCCGCCTGTAATCAATAGCTTCATAACACTTATCCTTTCTTTGAATAACATTTAAATCTATCTTTTAGAGCCTGTTTAATATCTGTGCCGCATGAATTTTTGAAGCGTTATTTTTTCGATAACAAGGAAAAAAGATGCAGGCATACTTTGTGTCCGGCAAGTCTTTTTGACGCAGTTAGCGGGAAAATACGCCCAAAAGACGTGCGGTGCTAAGATGTTAAACAGGCTCTTAGGGAGGGGGCAGAAATAACGAATAATGAATAACGAATAATGTTCGATGAGGTCAAAGTCAGCGAATTTTGGAAGGGGGCTTGGGGGGTCTCGCCTGTCGGCTCGGTCAGGGCGCTTTGGCCTGCGGCCAAGGTCTCCACTGGAGACCCGCGCTCCTTTTTTTCGCCAGAAAAAGGTTTCCCCCAATGGGGCTGTGATCAAGGCCCCAACTCATCGGGGGAATAGATGCTGAGCCGCTTGTTCAGGGGACATCAGATAGTAGGTATCGTTTTCGCCTGCTATGGCGGCCGCCACACAAGTGATGCTCTCGGCACCATTTTGACGCAAAAGGGCTGTACACACTTCCATGGTACTGCCGGTGGTGCAAACATCATCTACCAGTAAGATGTGTCTGCCTTGTATTTTTTGCGGTGAACGAGCCGCATAAATGCCCTGTACATTGGTGTGTCTTTGCTCTGCATTCAGGGTGTGCTGTACCTTGCTTTTCCTGCACTTCTTCAGCAGTGGCTCATACGGACAGCCGCACCGCTTGGCTGTCCGCCGTGCCAGTTCTTCCGATTGATTATACCCTCTCTGCCACTTGCTCAGCCAGTACATCGGCACATCGGTGACAACATCCGGCACAATGCCAAACTGCTGTACCACACGAGCCATTTGTTCGGCCAGACTGTCAAACCGGATGTGCTGTCCGTCTTTTTTCATCAGCAAGATGTTTTTCTGAACAGGTCCGTCATACCGGAACGGTGCCACACAAATCGTTTGATCCGATAACCGCCGGCCATATATCCCATCGGGAAACTGCCGGCGGCAGGACGCACATTCATGGCCGCTGTCTATCAGTACACCGCAGTACGGACAGTGCGGCGGAAAGAACAGAGAAAGCAGTGACATAACCATGCATCACCTTTCTAAAAAATACCGCAAACCGGAATACCGCAGG
>CADCOZ010000111.1 GCA_902803125.1 uncultured Ruminococcus sp. | reverse complement strand
ATTTCTGACGATACGCAAATGACATTGTTTACTGCCGTTGGTATGCTGTGTGCCAAGAACATCGGGGAAAGTGCGGCTTGTATTGAGCAATCCTATTTTGACTGGCTCGCTACGCAGTATTACACCTATGAAGAAGGCAAAAATCTTCAGGTTTGTAACGCATGGCTGCGGAACATTCCCGCCTTATACAGTCCCAGAGCACCGGGGAATACCTGTCTTGCTGCACTGAAATACCGTTTGACAAACGGTAAAAAAGTGCAAAGTTATATTGCTGACGTGATCAATAACAGTAAAGGGTGCGGCGGCGTTATGCGTGTGGCTCCGATCGGCTTATACTATCATGATGCTTCCTGTGAAGAAGTGGCTGTGCTGGCCGCAGAAGCCGCTGCCATTACACATAACCATCCGCTGGGCTATCTGCCGGCGGCGGCTTTGGCTCATATCATTCATCAGATTCTCTATAGACCGTCCGCTTCTCTGAAAGAGATGACACAAAAAGCGATGGAAGCGCTGCCCGTCTGTTTCCCGCAGGAACCGTGTGTGGAAGTGATGAACGCACTGATGCAAAAAGCCATTGTTCTGGCCGAAAACAGTGATACCGACCTCAACAATATTCACCAGTTAGGACAAGGTTGGGTGGGAGAAGAAGCACTGGCGATTGCTCTTTACGCCTGTCTGCGGTATGAGCATGACTTTTCCAAGGCTCTTATCGTTTCGGTTAATCATAAAGGGGACAGCGATTCTACCGGTGCCATCGCCGGCAATATCATTGGTGCTTTGGTGGGGTATGAAGCGATTGAAGAAAAATGGAAACAGCATCTGGAACTGAAAGACGTTATCCTTGAAATTGCTGATGATATCGTTCGCTATGATGACGATAAGACCTTAGATCGTTCTCCTAAATACTCTTAAGGAAAGGCTGATTTATTGGCTACTGCCGACAGACGATAACCATAGCCTTTCAAGATGAAAGAGCCGCCGCTTTTTCAAGGGAGAAAAGCGGCGGCTTTAGGATAAAAAAATGTACCGATAGAGGTCTTTGTACAACAGACGGTTGCAGAAACGCTGTTTTTCTGCTACACTATTAAGAAGAAACTATGTTAACGGGAGAACCTCTTATGGATACTATCTTGGACAACCTGAATGCGGTTCAAAAAGAAGCGGTTACCTCTTTGGAAGGCTTCATACGGGTTATTGCAGGAGCCGGTTCCGGCAAAACAAGGGCGCTGACCCATCGGTTTGCCTATCTTGTCAATGAAATCGGCATTTTGCCGGGCAATATTCTTTGCGTTACGTTTACCAACAAAGCCGCTAACGAAATGCGGCAGCGTATCCATTCCTTGACCGGCGATAATGATACCGGCTATATCAACACCTTCCACGGCTTTTGCGTGAATGTACTGCATGAGGACAGCCATGCTGTCGGCTATCCGAAACGCTTTTTAGTGTTGGATAATGCGGATATCAACGATATGCTGGCCATGATCTATGAGGAACGGGGACTGACCCTGCGGGATATGACCTTTCGTGAGGCTCGTAATAAAATCGAGATGGAGAAGCTTTATCATAAGCCGGATTATTATCTGGACCTCATTCATATGTCTTTGGAAGACCTGCACAAAAAATACCTTGAAGCCACACAGACAATGGAGATCATCTTTTACGGTTATCTCTATCAGGAGAAGAAATGTTTTGGACTGGATTATAACGACCTGATAAAGATAGTGCTGTATATTTTTTCACAGCATAGCGACATCAAACGCAAATGGCAGGAACGGCTGGAGTATATCATGATTGATGAGTTTCAGGATATCGACTCCCTACAGTACGAATTGATGAAGGTGCTTTGCGGTTATCATCAGAACCTGTTCGTGGTGGGGGATCCCGACCAAATCATTTATACTTGGCGGGGAGCTGATGTTCGGTTTATTCTGGATTTTGATAAGGATTTTCCTTCTGTCAAAACCTTCATGATGTTGGAAAACTACCGTTCTACCCCGCAAATTATTCGAGTGGCCAATTCTTTGATTGATAAAAACAAACAGCGTATCAAAAAAGACCTGAAGCCTGTTCGCCCGGACGGTGATGCGGTCATCTGTCATTTTGCACCGACACCCGAAGAGGAAGCTAAATGGATTGTGTCGCAAATCATGACGCTGGCTGATAACGGGGTTTCCTATCGTGAAATAGCTATACTGTATCGTTCACATTTTGTTACAAGGGAATTGGAAACAGCCCTGAGAAAAGCAAAGATTCCTTATAGCTTATACAGCGGGGTACCGTTCTATGACCGTGAGGAAATCAAAAACTCGCTGGCGTATCTGCGAATGATTGCCTATCGGGATGACTTATCCTTTCGACGGATTGTCAATGTACCAAAACGCAATATTGGGGAACGGCGTATGCGGTTTATCGAAGAAACCGCCATTCAGCGGCAGTGTTCATTGTATCAGGCCATGTGCCTGACCGCTGAGGACGAGATTTTTAAGGGTACAGGAGCTCGACAGTTTATTGATATGATCAGCAAACTGTCGGCTAATTTCAGCGGCCGCCTGATTTCTGAACTGCTTAATGATGTGCTGGATAAGAGCGGCTATGAAAAAGCCCTCCGTACAGAGGGCAGTCAGGAACGGCTGGATACTTTGGCTGAACTGAAACAGTCGGTT
>CADCOZ010000110.1 GCA_902803125.1 uncultured Ruminococcus sp. | reverse complement strand
CGTTCCGCAAACCTCACTTGAAACAACACCGCTGTTCCCTTCTCCCTGTTCTTTCTGAATGTCAAAAAGCACAGCAAGGTCATTAACAGACTTTGCTGTGCTTTTGTTTTTGTTTCAATCAGCAAAAACAGCCTTTATCAAAGCGGTTGACCATCCAGCACGGCTGATTGCAGCTGACGTTTCTCATAGTGGAGCTTCAGCGAAAAGAAAGGGTGCTGTTCCTGCATCAGCCGCAAAAAGATTTTGTCGCCTTCCCATGATACCAGTTCATTCACGGCCTTTTCTTTGTCTACCCAGACCAAATCCCCTTCAATGCATTCAATCAAATCGCCTGTAAAGCCGTCTGCCGTGTACAAAAACATATATTCGTACCAATCGCCATCCGAAAAAGTAACAATTCCGCATAAACGCCAGCTTGTCAATGTCAGGCCGGTTTCTTCCTTGACCTCCCGCAGGACACACTCCTCAGGGCTTTCTCCCTGCTCGAAATGTCCCCCTACCCCCATCCATAAATCTTTGGAGGGGTCATTTTCCTTTTTGGTGCGGTGAAGCATCAGATATTGCCCATCTTTTTCAATATAGCATAAGGTAGTCAGTTCCGGTTCCATGGGTCATTTCCTCCTATTATCTGTCCGATTCCTGCCAAGCGAATAATGTTGATGTAGGTCAAGTCAGCGAATTTCGAAAGGGGGCTTGGGGGAAAACATTAAGTCCTGCGGGGTCACCCGCTCGCCGGAAAAAGTTTTCCCCCAACGGGGTTTGGGGCAAAGCCCCAACATTCAGAATTGCTGAAGGAAGCGAATAGCGGCGGCAGGGTCGGAGGCTTTGAAAACACCGGTGCCGGAAACACAGATGTCGGTTCCGGCGGCGGCAGCCACCACAACGGTTTTGTCCGAAATGCCGCCGTCTACTTCGATGAGAACAGGGAGTTGGCGGTTTTGACATTCCTGCTTAATGGCGGTGATTTTCGGCATCATGTCCGCCATGAACGACTGCCCGCCAAATCCCGGCTCTACTGTCATGACCAGCACCATATACAAATCTGCCAAGTACGGATAAACCACTTCGGCCGGCGTGTTGGGTTTGATGACTAAACCTGCTTTCAGCCCGTTGGCTTTGATTTTGGCAATCGTTGCGGCAATATCTGATTTTGCTTCTGCGTGGAACGTGATAATATCAGCACCCGCTTTGGCAAAATCATCAATATAGCGAAGCGGTTCGTCAATCATCAGGTGGACATCAAACGGCAGTTTTGTCAGGGGACGTACCGCCGCAATCACTGCCGGTCCGAAAGTAATATTCGGGACAAAATGACCGTCCATGACATCCAGATGAATCAGATCCGCACCGGCTTTATCCATCCGCACCACTTCTTCCCCAATTTTGGAAAAATCACAGGAAAGCAAAGACGGAGCAACTTTCATTTTCTTCATTCCTTTCTCCTTGTGCCTGTTTTACATCTTCGCACCGCACGGCACACCGATGCGGCCAACATTTACTTCTTTATCAGCGATGTAATAATGGCAGTCACTGACCAGAACCCGATATAAATCAGCATTTCAAAACAGCCCAGCTTCTCGAAGCCGGAAACAAACGAAATCAAAACGACCAGCAGAAGTCCCGCCGCCAAGGCAATACACTGCAAAATCTTGGAAACATTGATGCCGGCTTTTATCTTAATACAGCCGTAAACCGCCTGTGCAAAGGAGGACAGCTTCCCTCTGGTAACCAGATAAGCACGGGCTTTGTCATCTGTTTGTGACATTACATCGTGGCAGATGTTGCCCAACCCCGTGGGCAGAACGGTAATACAGCGATAAAACAAGCCAAAGCGTTCCGCTACCTTTTCACGGGTCAGATTCGGGTCAACGGTTCTGATGACAAAATTAACACCGCTCTGCTCTAAATTCTTCAGGGCATTGGCAATATGTTTGTTTGTCTTATAGGACAGCATGAACATGGCAATCAGCTCGCCGCTGACTGAAATGTACATGACATCTTCTCCACGGGCTAAGTATTTGTCCTCAATTTCCTGATCCGGCGGTTCCACATTATGGGCTTTGAGCAAAGCACGGTTGCCAATCAGGATACGCTGTTCACTGATCCAGCCGACAAGACCTTTGCCGTCCTCATAAATCACGTTGTCCACCCTTGGCAGGTTTTCTTTACTGCACTGGACAATGTTTTCAAACACATGAATCATCGTGCCGTTGACGGCATACATAATCGCCGCACCCGCCTGCAAAGCGTCTTTCAGCTTGCTTTGCTTGAACGAACGCATTCCGCTGAGGGTAACAGAACCTTTCGGGTACAGCTGAGAGGAATCAATCATAATAGCGTTGGTGTCGCAAAACTGCCGCACCGTTTCATAACCGGTAATCATGGCACCGCTGTGCAAAGATGCTTTGCACAGCCGCCGCAGCGGCAGATTGACCGCTATCAGCGAAATAATCGGAACACTCATGCAGGCTGTCAGGGCAAAAGCCGCCAAACCGCCCAAAAAGCTCTGTTTGACAATGCCGAACAGCAGACCGCACACCACCGACAGCACCGTGGTATAGGGTGCGGTTCGCATGGCCATTTTTTCGC
Source organism: uncultured Ruminococcus sp. (assembly GCA_902803125.1). GTDB lineage: Bacteria > Bacillota > Clostridia > Oscillospirales > Acutalibacteraceae > UBA1213. The sequence goes on along the minus strand of CADCOZ010000110.1, from coordinate 3,534 downwards.
TGGGGTCAGGGGCATAGGACAGCTGCAAAAAATTGCTCATGAATCTGGCTCGTCTGGTATAGCCTATCAGCGGCTTACGCATAGGCAATTCCTTCACCATTCTTTGGGCGTTCTGTTTATCGGTGAAAATCTTGCCGGCATATTTGGGATAAGGCTTGGTCAAAAAGCGGAAGTTATAATGTGTTCTGGTAATCATCAGCAGTTTGCCGACCGCATTACAGAACAGCGCCAAAATGACCAGCGGTGTATAGAGATGCAGCGTTCCGCTCAGATAAAGGTCCGGTGTCAGCAGGGCGGTAACAGACTGTATCGCCACCGCCACAGAAGCCACCGCTACCGCCGTGTCCGCATTTCCCTTAAAGCGGCGAAGCGGCATCAGTCCGTTTACAATGGGACCTCTTGATACAATAACCGAAACCGCAAAGAATAAAAAGCTGATAAGGGCAAACCACAGCCAGCCGTTTCGGATATTCTCACGAAACAAGGGAGAACACTGTGCCAACAAAGAAGCCGTTACAGAAGCTGCAGAGGCCGCCAACAAAATCAGCGTCCGAACAAAAACAGCCTGAAAATTCGAGGAAATATCCGTTTGAATGGCTTCGGCCTCTTTCTCTTCGTTATAATCTTCAATGGGCGGACGGACTTCTTCTTCCCGCTTGACTGCCTCTTCATCGAGGTCAAACTCTTCCTCACTGCTGAACAGGTCACGGAACCGGAACTTTTTGCGGGTGCGTCTTTCCTTGGCGGCCGATTGCCTTTCGGCTTTCGAGAGCCGTTTTTTGGTCTTTTTGTCCGGCTCGGTATCGGGTTCCTCCGAAATTTCATCATATTGTGCCAGTTTGCTCAGCGGCGTTTGCTTTGTCTTTTTTTTAGACTTTTGAGGTTCCTGCATCTTGCTTTGACTCGGCGGCGAAACAGCTTTGGCACCTTGTCCGGCCGCCGTGACCGCCTGCACCACAGCCGCCGCAGTTGTCTTTTCCTTCTCGGCCGGTACCGCAGGGGCTGCGGTTGGTGCCGGCGGCGGTGTGTGTTCCCTGCGATACTTTCGGACGGCTTCGTATTCGTCCCGCAGGGTTTTGGTGAACTTACCGGTCATGATAATAAACGGCACCGCATTACTGTAATGATAAGTGACAGACGAAAGAGAACCTTCCGTGAAGTCCTGCTCTTCCGGAATGTCGATAGGCTCCGGCTCCCGTTTCGTGGCATTGTAAATCTGGTTTTCCGTACTGCGTTCCCGCAGCCATGCGGTATCATTGGCAGAAATGACCGAAGGAGCGGCTTCCGGCAAGGGGTTTTTCTCGGAAGGACTCGGAGCCGCCGGCGGTTTTTGCGGCGGTATCGGCGGCGGTACCGGTTTTTTGGATTCGCTCTGTCTGACGGCTGACGGAATACGGACTTCCTGCGGGGCTTTGGCATCGGCAGCTTCTGCTGATGGTGCCGGACGGTCTGTCATACCGTCTTTCGGCGGCTCGGTAAAATCTTGAAAAACACTGCTGAAGGCACGGGATTCTGTGGTCGGCGGAACAGGTTTTTCTGTTTTGGGCAAAGAAGCTGCCCCCTCCGGGGAAGATGCTTGACGGGTAACGGTTGTACGGACAGGCTTTCCTGTGGCAAAAACAATCGTATCTTCCTCTTGTTCACTCGCTGTGGGACTGTCCGGCTGTCCGTTTTCAGCAGAAGGCTGTTTCGTGTCTGCCGAATCTGTCGAGTTGTCCGGCGATACCGGTGTTGCGGAAACGTCTTTGGCCGTTGGTGCCGATACCGTCTGTTCTTCTTCCTCTTCTATTCTTTCCAGCTTGAAGCGTTGGGAAAAACGCCGCTTTTCCTGCTCTTCTTCCTTTTCGGGGGCAGGCTTTCGGGAGGGCGTTTTATAGCTTTCTCTTACGGAATGCCAATCCACTGCCGCTGTGGCTTCCGGAGATTCTTCCGCAGACGCTTCTTCTGCGGGCAGAGGTTCTTCTTCCGGTTCCTCTTCCTCTTCGGCTTCCGGCTGTTGTTTCAGAGCGTTAATCAACGTCTGCCAGCCTGTTTTCAGCCGAGCGGAAAAGCCTTCCTTGGCGGGCTGTTCCGGTTTTTCCTCTGCGTTTGCCGGCGTTGGCGTATCCTGTTCGGCGGCGGGGGACGTTTCGGAAGAGGCCTGACGGAACAGTCCTTTTACCGTTGAGGAAGAAGACTGCGGAGATGTTTTGGAATCGTTTTTGTTGGCCATCTGCTTCAACCTCCGTTTACGGTTTTGATACCATGACGCTGACGGGTAAACTCATACATCAGAATTCCTGCGGCGACTGAAGCATTCAGGGAATTGATTTTTCCATACATCGGCAGGGACAAAATAACATCGCATTTTTCCCGCACCAGTTTGCCGATGCCGCTGCCTTCCGATCCGATGACCAGCACCGCCGCTCCCTGCAAATTATTTTCGGTATAGAGAGAGCCGTTCATATCTGCTCCGTAAATCCAACAGCCTTTGGCTTTGAGTTCGTCCAAGGTTGTCGGGATATTGGTCACACGAGCCACCGGCATATATTCATAGGCACCGGCGGAGGTCTTGCCGACCGCATAGCTTAATCCGGCCGAACGTCTTTTGGGAATGATAATGCCGTGAGCACCGGCACATTCGGCGGTACGGATAATGGCACCAAGGTTGTGTGCATCCTCTATTTCGTCCAGTACAATGATAAACGGCGGTTCGTTCCTGCTGGCCGCTAAGGCAAAAATATCCTCTACGGAAGCGTATTCCTTCACCGCCGCCAGTGCCACAATGCCCTGATGAACCGCACCGCCGCAAAGCTGATCCAGCTTTTTGCGGTCAACCTCCTTGATGGGAATTTTCTGTGCCTTGGCTTTGGCGGCAATCACCTTCACGGAACCGTTCAGCTCCCCTTTGGCAATCAGGATACTGTCAATCGCCCGTCCGGAACGGAGGGCTTCTGTGACCGGATTGCGTCCGGCAATAATGTCACTGCGTTTGTCAAACGACTCGTGATGTTCATGATGTTCGTTCAATGTTGCTTCACCCTATTCGGCTCGTAAAATCTGTTATGTAAAACGTGCGAAAAAGAACGGCTTTTACGATAACTCATATATTATAGCACAATCCCTTGTCAAAAAGAAGGTTTTTTGACAATTTTTCAAAAAAAAATTAACTGATTATCAAGGAATATGCTTGCAATCAATATTGCACCTTTTACAGTGCTTTATACAATTAACTTCGGCATCCTTGATTTCCTTGGACAGTGACTTTTGTTCCGCCTGATTATCTCGCAGGGACTTCTGCAAGCCTTGCAGTTTCTTTTGCATTTCGTCAATGCCTTTTCGGCTTTCGTTTTGAAAGCCGTTGTATAGCTTCTTCCACTTGCCATTTTATCACCGTCCTTTCATTTTTTTCGGATATAAAAAGCACCTCAGCCATCCCGAAGGACAGCCAAAGTGTCGTTTTATGCAATTTTATCCTGCGTTTTTGCCAAAAAATCTGCAAATCTGCCAACTAAAAACTGATTTTAGCCAACTGTTTGCGAAAATAGAGCAACT